>CAYOJT010000234.1:0-4853 GCA_964404365.1 uncultured Bacteriovoracaceae bacterium | reverse complement strand
TTGCCCCCAAATACAAGTTTAGAAACGGAGCCCTTTTCTATGAGCCAAAACAATCCCGTTTACGTGAGTCTCGAGTTCACCCCAAACCCAAATACCTTGAAGTATTCGGTCAATCGCCAGCTGCTTCAGAAACGATCCGCTGCCAATTTCGGACGCAAGGAAGACGCGGAAGCGCATTCACCGCTTGCGAAGAAGCTTTTCGGAATTAGCGGCATTTCTGCCGTCATGATCGGAAAAGACTTCGTCACCGTGACGAAAACGGAAGAAGGTGATTGGGATGTCGTTCATAAAGGGACTTCTCAACTCCTCGAAGATCATCTGAATAAAAACGAACCGGTCGTGTTCGAAGATCAGATGGCTTCCGCTCACGCTTCCAAAGGCGGAGATGGCGCGATCGAATCGAAGATCAAAGAGATTTTGGACGCTGAGATTCGCCCGGCAGTCGCGATGGATGGCGGCGATATTACTTTTGATCGTTTTGAAGACGGGATCGTTTACCTTCACATGCAAGGCTCCTGTGCTGGCTGCCCAAGCTCGACGGCTACTTTGAAAGACGGAATCGAAACGCGTCTTCGCGATGCGATTCCTGAAGTCATCGAAGTGATGGCTGTCTAATTTTTCCTGCAGGAACCCCTATGTATAAGCATTCTCAACTCGTGGATTTAGTCACCGTAGCGGTGGTCGGATTTTTTCTACTCCTCTTCGCGTTCATGATGACGGGATGTTCGACGTCACCCACGGGTCGATCCCGCCTCACACTCATGCCGGATTCTCAGATGAACTCCATGGGTTCGGAGGCGTTTTCCGCGATGAAAAAGGATACGCCGATCGAAAATGATCCACGCATCAACGCTTATGTCCGTTGTGTCGCTCTGCCGATCACTCAGGTTGCGGCGGACCCAACCGGAGTTCGTGATTGGGAAATTGTTGTGTTTCGTGACAAGTCCGCAAACGCGTTTGCCCTTCCAGGCGGAAAAATCGGCGTGCATACGGGGATTCTTCCCGTTGCGAAAACTGCGGATCAACTCGCGGCAGTTCTCGGGCACGAAGTCGGACACGTGATTGCACGTCACGGTAACGAGCGCGTTTCGACGGGTCTCATTGCTCAGGGGGTCTTACTGGGTGCGAATATTTTTACGAAAGAATCGAAATATAAAGCGCCCCTGATGGCAATGCTGGGAGTCGGCGCAACCGTCGGATATGTGCTGCCACACTCTCGGACGAACGAATCGGAAGCCGATCTGATCGGCCTCGATTTGATGTCGAAGGCTGGGTTTGATCCTCGTCAGAGTGTCGCGCTTTGGGAAAACATGACCGCAGCATCGGGTGGTAAAGCTCCGTCTGAATTTATGTCGACCCACCCGTCGAACGAGCGGCGTATTTCGGATTTACGTCAGCATATTCCGGAAAATCTTCCGAAGATGGAAGCCGCTCGGAATGCGGGTCGAAATCCACACTGCACCTATCCTTAAATCAATCGCAGGGCTTAGCCTGAAACGGACGTTTGCCGCCGCTTAAGAGCGCGGGCAGGGTTGAATTTTGAAGGTAATCTTTTGTGCAGCTCGTATACCGATAATAGAATGGGCCGCGGACCCGTGAGCGATCACGACAGTAGCTCATGACATCGTTCGCGCCGGGGCTCGTCTGACAGCACTTCTGACTTTCTGGGTAGGGAAGTTCGCTACACCGAGCGGCCGCGTGGTCTAGGCCTAAAAGGTGACCCACTTCGTGAAGTAGCTCATCGACGATCCGCTCGTCGATTTCCATCTGCGTCCATCCACCATCCGATGTCATCCATGCCACTTCGCTGGGCTGTTCAGTCACGCCATAAGCACCTGATGCGTAGCCGATCGCCTCAAATTGGGGTTCCGTCATGGATAAAACGGCGTCCGATTCTGCTAGAGCGTTACGATATCCGCCCTTTAAAAGTTCATCTTGGATTTCGTCGATGATGAGCCCATAGGGATCGTTCTGGTAGTAGTACCAAAGTCTTCTCAATCGCTCAGGCGATCGTTTGGATTCGTCGCCCTTAATCGCTTTTTCTAATTCACTCACATCGCGTTTGTAATTTTTGAGTGGGATCTGAGCGATATCGACGATTTCAAGACTCAAGATTCCATCCGTGCTCGCATCAAATCGTTCTTTCAGAAGTGCCCCGATTCGAGCGAGATCCGTTTTCGATTCCACAGATCCGTAGTGCGTGAGAAGGACCTTCACGACCGGCGTGAGGCGCTCTTTGAAACAATCTGGGGCTGTACCTTTTGAAAGATCGCAGCTTCTGTCGCTCCCGACATCAGTTCTGGATTGAGGTGGAGTGAGGATCGCTCCTGCCGAAGCGGAACTCGATCCGATCAGGGAGAGGGAAAGAAGAGTGGGTAAACACGCGCGAACAAATCCATTTGAAGTCGCCATGAGCTCATTTAAGCATCGCCATTATCGCTTTTCAGATTATGAAAACAACCCGACCTGTTCGATCCTAAACGCGGGACCTGGTTTTGTTATAACCCTATGAAAATAAATGATTTTTTAGGAGTCTTGGGCGCCAAGCGCCTGGCATGACACGCGAAACAAAAATCCATGCGAAATGCCAGCGAATGGGCTAAATAAGAGTGAGGTCCTGGCTCTCCCCGCAGCTGTACCGATCGAAGGAGATCTTTGTGTCATCACCAGAACTCAAATCCTTTAAAACCTTAATTCGTTCGGGTTCTGCTGCTGCTCCTGCGGTGACCTGCGATGTGAAAACGGAATTTGCTGAACTTGCTTCCGAACTGATTTTGAAATCGGTGGGTGAGGATCTGGAGCGCGAAGGTCTTGATCGCACTCCCGCACGCTTTGCGAAAGCATTGAAAGAAATCTGTTCGGGTTACGCTCTCACTCTAGAAGATGCGATCGGACAGGGCGTTTTTCCAGCCGAAGGCCCAGGACTCGTTAGTGTACGTGACATCGAATACCACAGCCTGTGTGAGCACCACATGCTTCCGTTTTTTGGGAAGGCGACGGTCGCTTATTATCCCGATAAGACCATCTTGGGCCTTTCGAAAATTCCGCGAATTGTAGACCTCTTCTCAAAACGATTTCAGGTTCAGGAAAGACTCACGCGTCAGATTGCGGAATCGCTCGATTCGGCGATTAAGCCTCGCGCGATTTTGGTTCGCGTAACCGGCACGCACCTGTGTATGAAAATGCGAGGGATTGGAAAACTGGAAAGCGAAACCGTCACCGAGTTTTCCGTCGGTCTTGACCGTTTGAACGCGAATGAGCTTGAACGGCTCTATCAGTCGATTCGTTAAAATTAGGCTCTATTTTGAGAAGCCGCGAGCACGAATAAGCATACTCGTGGCTTCGTAGTTTTTAGTGACCGAGCGTGGTTTCAGCGCCGTTTGAGCGCACGCCATCGACTGCTCGGAGATCTTCTGCGATTGCTTCCGAAACTCCGAAGAGGCCGCCAAGTTTTGATTTCGACCACACCCGGAAGCGATCGATGAAGCTATAGGCCGCCGGGATCACGACGAGAGTGAGAATCGTGGAGCTCACGAGTCCTCCGATGATCGCATAACCCATGGATGTGCGCTGCTTAGAAGCTTCGTTTAGACCGATCGCAAGTGGAATCGTACCAGCGATGAGCGACATCGTCGTCATCAAGATCGGACGCAGACGGGTGCGACCCGCGATGAGCATGGCTTCAGTGCGAGATTTTCCATCTCGAACCATCTGATTTGCGAAGTCGACGAGAAGAATCGAGTTTTTCGCCGAAACCCCGAGCAGCATGACCATACCGATCATCGAGAAAAGGTTCATACTCTCTCGCCCAATCGCAAGCGCCACGAACGATCCACACATTGCAAGCGGAAGTGCCAGCATGATCGTAAACGGCGTGACGAAGGATTCGTAGAGCGAGGCGAGCACCAGGAAGATGAAGAGAATCCCAAGACCCATCGCCATTGCCATCCCGGACTGCATTTCTTGAAAGTTCTCCGCCTGACCGACGAAAGAGTAGGTGGATCCAGGTGGGAGTTTATATTCTGGATCACTCTTAAACTTTTTCTCGAGATCCGCCATCAGTGCGCCTAAGTCGCCTTTGGGGCTGATGTCGGCATTAATTTGGATATACCGGTTCCGGTCCTGACGATTGATTTTTGTGGGGCCGGTGGTTGAAACGGGTTTCGTCACATCTCCTAGGCGAATGAGCTTGTAGTTGATGTTCGGAACAAAAGTCCTCGAGAAGTTTTCCGGAAGATCGCGCTGGTCATCTTGGAGCCTGACGCGAACATCGTACTCGATTCCGTTCGTTCTAAATTTGGCGGCTTCAACCCCTTCGATTTGAGCGCGAAGTTCCTGTCCTAAGCCCACACTGGAGATGCCCAAGGCCTCCATGCGTTGTTTATTCGGAATGATCTGGAACTCGGGCTTCCCTGAGCGGAAGTTCGTATCCAAATCTTTCAGCACCGGACTCTGTTTCATGTAGGCCATGAGTTTCGTCGTGTACGCCTCAAGCTCCTGCATGTCGTTACCCATGATGTTCAGGTTAAACGGACGCATTCCGCCGCCCACAGCATCGTAATCCTTCACGATCGGATTCGCCTCTTTGAAGGCTTTGAGTTTTTCGCGTAGGCGCTCTTTCATGGCACTCGTGTTCACGCCTTTTCGTTGATTACTCGGCACAAGTCGAACGTACATATCGGTGACGTTTGCTTCGCCGTTACGTCCTCCGACGGTAACGCCGGTGACTTCGACTTCTTTTTCTGCACGCACTTCTTGGTCGATCTTCATCGCCATTTCGGTCATGTGATCGAGGCTTGTCCCGGGTGCCATATCGAGCGCGATGCTGAATTCGCCTGCGTCTTGAGCGGGGA
>CAYOJT010000233.1:0-4894 GCA_964404365.1 uncultured Bacteriovoracaceae bacterium | reverse complement strand
ATGTTGGCGCTCTTATACTATTGTCGCGTTTTTCCTCTTGTACCTAACAGCCTCATCACTTTCGAATATGTTATGCTGAAAGATTTTAACGACTCCATGGAAGATGCCGCGCGCTTAGTAAAGCTCACGCGGGGGATTCCATCCAAAATCAATCTCATTCCTTTCAATGAACATCCTGGCGCAGATTGGAAGCGCCCGACTGATGAAGCGGTTAAAGCGTTTCAGCGGTATTTGCTCGATCGAAATGTGACTGCGACCGTACGTATCTCGCGGGGGCGAGATATCTTGGCTGCTTGTGGTCAGCTCCGATCGATCTTCGGTTCTGCGCGCGGGACTGAAAAGCATAGGGATTGGAAAGAATTACCCGTCATTCAAGCGAATCCCGCTTGAATGATGGTCGAGTTTCAGTAGGAAATTGAGATAGCTTTGGGGGAGTCGGGGAAATGAGTAAGGTCGAGAAAAAATTCGGATTTTGGATTTTGGCTCTTTGCGCATTGTCGGGGAATGTTTCTGCCTTTGATCGTAATAATGTCGTTAAGTATGCGTTAGGCCAGCAAGACGCTCGTCCCGTTCTCAATGCCATTCGAAAATATTCCGTCGTTCAACACTTCCCCGAAGAAGAGTCTGTTCGTAGACTTACCACTTTTACTCAACCGGGCGAAGCGATCGTCATTCGGTGCGAGGACGTACTCATTGAAGGACTCGAAACTCCGATTGTCAGCTGCGATATCGAAGTGAATTTTTCGAAAAAAGTTACGGGCGTTGATTTTATCGAAGGGCGTTTTGGAACCTCCTATCTGGTCACGCTTTCGGATGCTGCGCTTACGAAACCTTTCGCAGAGACATTTGCGCGTTTTCCTTATGAATCAGCAACGCGTGTTTATTTCCGCGACCCAAACCGAGGCGGGGCGCTCGTATCCTTTCCTACCGTCTCGATCGAGTGCGTGCAGGGGCTGCCTTCGTGCTGGCTTGCCCTCGTAAAAGAGTGATGAATGGAAACGCTTGAGAGACCAAATGAAACTATCGTCTCTCGACTTCCGATCGTCGAAAATCCGGCTGAAGTCCCTTATTTCGCTTATTCGCGATACCTGAAGGAAACCTTCGGCGCGAAAACCTATAAGGTGATCGTGAATTCAGGGCTGACCTGTCCGACCCGTGACGGAACGATCACGAGGGGTGGATGCACCTTCTGCGATGTGCGTGGGAGCTCGAGCTATTTCGGAAAGATCGGACGGGGTGGGGAAATTTCGCAGCAGATTAATCAGCGCCTTCCGGGTACTCAAAATCGCTTCGGAGCCGAGAAGTTCATCGCGTACTTTCAGAGCTACACGAATACCTATTCGGACGCGGAATACCTACGTGGGATTTATACGGAAGCGCTTTCTCATCCGCAGATTTCTGGGCTTGCGATCGGAACGCGGCCGGATTGTTTACCGGATTCCGTCATCGAACTTCTCGAGGAGTTAGCAAAGAAGCATTATGTTTCGCTCGAGCTGGGGGTTCAGAGCTTCGAAAATCCAACACTCGAATGGTTTATTCGTGGGCACGATGGTGAGTCTTCACGCGTGGCTTTACGAAAAATGCGTGAACGCGCTCCTCACGTTCATACTTGTGCGCATTTCATTTTTGGCGCTCCGACCGACTCGCCAACTATGGCGCGCGATACCGCGCTTGAGATTAATGCGTTAGGCGTGAAGGGGGTCAAGCTTCACCAGCTTATGGTTCTCGAACATACGAAACTTGCGGAGCAGTATCGGGCCGAACCATTCCAAATTCTCACGGTGGACGAGTATTCCGAGAAGGTAGTCGAGTTTCTCACTTACCTGAGTCCTGAAATTTATGTGGAGAGACTTGCAGCAAAAGCCACGCACGTTTCTGAGCTCGTAGCGCCGGAGTGGTCAAAATCGCACTGGCCCCCTCACAATCGCATTCTGGAAGTCATTCGCGAACGTGGCCTCACTCAGGGCTGTAAGCTCTGAGACTTCATTATTTCACAATAACGGTCTGCTCGGATTTCCAATCCGTCGTGTGGCTGTCGTCGGGATTTGGATGAAAGGTGTTCACCTGAATCTTGTAGGTTCCAGGCTTCTCGTAAGTGTGTTCGAGGAGCTGCGAGCAGGGACCATTTTGATCGAATGGTTTCTCATTTTTTGAATCATTCCAGTCGATATTGAAACTACATCCGACCCACTTTCCCCATTTTCCCTTCCCGAGACCTATGAGTCGATCGGGCCCCGTAACCTGAACGTGAAGTGGTGCTTTTCCGGTCGTGACCGACAGTACGAGGGATTCAGACATACAAGAGTTTGAGCCGAGAAAAGAGGCGAAAAGGACTGTAAGCTTGAAAAAGTCTCTCATTTAGTACTCCGCCCGGATGCTTTGGATCCGGGATTCGAATTTCCTCTGGAACTCAGATGAGAGAACGTCTGTGCAAACTGCGTAGCGAATGAAGGATTCGCTGGGGAGTCCGGGGAGAGCGGGACTTTGGAAGTGAACTCCGACGATTCCGCATTTCTCAATGACGAGACGGTTAAAGGCCTCGTGAACCCCGATGCCTCTTTCACGAGCATAGCTTTCGAGATCAAGCCCAAACGCACGTTTTGGAGTTTTCCAGAGCGTGAAGAATCCGGAAGTTGTTTCACAAGCGGATAATAGCCCGATCGACTTCAGTTTCGGGACTAGGTACTCAAGGCGCTTCCGATAAATTCCGTAGGTTTCATCAAGAAGGGCGCGCGTTTTTTTCTGGTCCTTAAAGAGTTCTCCATACGCGATCATACCGAGAGGGACTGGTCCGCTATCTGTATTCCCCTTAATGAGCGTAAAATCTTCCACGAATTCTTTCGAACCGAAAAAAACTCCGAGTCGTTGACCCGGGTCAGAAAAAGATTTCGAAACTGAATAGAGTTCAGCCCATTCGAGTTTCGGGAAGTCCTTTGCGACGGATGCTAGTGTCACGTGGCTTCCGTCCGTTAGAGTTGCGTAGGCCCCGTCGTTCACGAGTCTTGATCCGCGCGATTGAGCGAGCTCACAGAGCGAAATCCACTCTTCTTTGGAAGCTCCGGCCGATGCAGGGTTTCCCGGACGAATCACAAATATTAAATCTGGATTTGGAGTATTTTCGCGCTCCAGTGCTTGTTTGAGGCTCTCCACATCCATTCGCATGCCCTGTGAGGATCGAAGAGGCCAGACGATGCGCTTTGAGCCGAGGTACGATGCTCCCCAGGTTCCGATCATGTCGTAAGCAGGAAGATGAGAGACGATCGAGAACTTTTCGCGGCCCTTCAAGTGCATTCCACAAGCGAGGGGAAGGATCGCGGTCGCGGTTTTGATGCCCGCGGTGGTCGTTGCTCGAAGCTGAGGATAGTCCGTAAGTTTCAAACCGGAACACGCTTCCACCATTCCCTCAACAAACCCATTCAGATTCTTATCTTCCGCATAAGTGTGAAGATCGTAGTTCGAGTCGGCGGCGAAACGCGCCTTCAATTTCAGTACTTCGGCATTTGGGATGAGGTCAGGATTCCCAAGTGAGAGATTGAGACATTTTTCGCCTGATTTTTCTTCGTACTCACGAATGAGAATATAGATCAGCTGGAAGAGGTTGATTCCAGACGCTGGGATTCGTCGCAGAGAGGACGAACTCATGGAGTAACTCCTTTGGGCGAAAGATTAGCGGCGCGGTCTTACAGGCGCAGGTTTAGTCGGTTTCGGCGCGGGCTTAGGCATCGAGCGTACAGGAGCGACCGCACGTGGGGCAGGAGCTCTTGCAAGTTTTTCGTTCAATGCTTTCACTTCGGCCTGAAGCGCTTCGATTTGGGCTTTTTGAGCTAGCGCAGATTCACTCACCTGGTTGATGAGTTGTTTCATCGTATTGTGCTCATCGTTGATGGTGCGGAACTGAGTGACGAGTTCGTTATGCTTTTTGTCCTGAGAGCTGAGAGAGCTTTGCATTTGAGTGATTGAATTATTCAGAGCCTCAGTATCCGGACAGCCAGGCACCGTGAAAGCTGACGCAAGCGCAGCTCCAGCGGCAATCATGCTCAGAGGAATGAAACGCGATTTCTTCTTTTGGACACTCTGACGTTCTGCGGCGATTTTCATAAGCTGATTTAACCCCGGATTTATCTACTTTAGAAGATGAATTTCTTATTAGCGACGTTCGTAACGATTGCGACACCAAGAACGGCGGTGATCAAGGCCGACCCCCCGTAACTCAGGAAGGGTAACGGAACCCCCACAATCGGTAGAATTCCCATCACCATGCCCATGTTCACGAAGACGTGCCAAAAGAAGATCGTCATAATCCCGAGCACGAGTAGGAATCCAAATTTATCGTGCGACTGGTAGGCCACCTGGAGGCCATTCAGGAGAAAGATGAGGTAAAGCCCCAGTAAGATGACACATCCAATGAACCCGTGTTCCTCGCTAAAAACGGAGAAGATAAAGTCGGTATGATGCTCGGGCAGGAAGTTGAGTTGAGATTGAGTACCCTTACGGTAGCCCTTCCCGAAAAGCTTTCCTGAACCGACGGCGATCATGGATTGAATGGAGTTATAGCCTGATCCCTTCGGGTCACTCATCGGATCAATGAAGGATACGATCCGCTGCCTTTGATACGGCTTTAAGGCGTATTTATACGCAACAGGCGCTGCAACAGCGATCACCGTCAGGAGAACGAGGAGGATCTTGGGCTGGATCTTAATGAAAAGCATCATGGATCCATAGGTCAGTAGAATGATCATCGCTGTGCCTAGATCGGGCTGAAGCATGATGAGAAATGCAGGCATCCCGACAAGCAAGGTGGGAAGGATGAGGTCCTTTACACCGTAACCTCCGACGGTGCGATCGGTCTCAAAATATTTCGCAAGACAGATCAACATCGAAATCTTAATGAATT
>CAYOJT010000232.1:3385-4904 GCA_964404365.1 uncultured Bacteriovoracaceae bacterium | reverse complement strand
ACCGTAAACTTCGGTCATCACGTCTCCAAAGACGTAGGAGAGTGGGAAAAAGAAGATCCCCGCACCGAAGGTGTATCCGCGCCATTCGCAAATCTTAGAAGCTCCAATGAAGTTTGAAGTGAGGAGCACGGTCACAAACGCGACCATGATAAAATCGTAATATTTGTAAGTCCGAGTCGAATGAGTTGAGGAGTGGGCTGTGGCGTTCATGGGCGGCACCTTTATCGGGATTCAGACTTTAAGCGTTTGGGGCTTCTTCATATTCTTCCAGGAAATCCTGTGCCGTGTCGAGGGTCTGGAAGGCGTTTTCAGCCGAAATTTCTGGTTTAGTAAGGGAAGTGAGGGCGTCTTCGACGTATTTTCGCGAGCGCATCCCGACCAGGACAGAATCTAGACCCGGAACTCCCCGGTAGATGGCGAGCGCCAGCGACGAGAGGGTTCGATTCGAGCGTAGGGACGGGGAAGTTTCGATGAGCCTGACTCGAAGCCGCTCGTTTCTTTCTGCGGCAGAGTTTTCCATCCAATGTGTGATCGCAAGTAGTGCCGCTTCCATAGCAGGGGCGTACCTATCCCAAAATGCGCAGAGTGCCGCTGAAGAAATCTGCGTACACTCCTGACCGAGCTGCAGAAGATCAGGTTCAATTCGGTAGGTGCGAATTTCTTTCCATTGTTCGAAGTCGACCAGGTGGTGAAGCTGATCTTTCAAAAGGTGGCCCCAGAAGCGATGACGAGCGGAGTTTTTCGCGCCTGGGAACTCAGATTCGATTCGAATCACGAGGTCGAGTGTTTTTTGGACGGCATCGTTCAGATCGATTCCATGGTGATCGCGATAAGAGGTGAGTCGAAACAGGTGTTTTTCGGTAAAAGCATTGAAGGGACGATTCGCAAGAGTTTCAAGTCCCTTTTGTTTGGCGAGCTCTAAAACCGTATGAGTCCCGTTATTCGTAAGGAGCGCGGCCTGCGATTCGAAAAGATTGAAGGGAAATTGAATCGTCGAAAAAGAGTGTTTCCCTTTTTCGGCTGCGATCTTTTCCGCGATTTCGATACAGGACTCGAGAGAAGTGTACTCGGGGTGTTCTTTTTCTTCGATGAAAGTGTTCGATGAAATTCCGTAGGATCCGATTCTTCCCCGCGCGACTTCCGTTTCCAGGTGATGAAACGCCTCGCTGATCCTTCGGTAATATTCGAGATGGTCGTCGCTTTTTTTCAGAAAATATTCTGGGTTATGAAGGAGGAGGGTGTCGATTTTTACCCCATCTAAACGTTCGAGCGATCGGGTGATCTGATCTTCTAAAAAATCTGGACTGATGCAGTGGGAAAGTTCACTGTTGAATTCGACGACTTCACTAAACGGGTGACCTTCGCGTGCACGGTCGCGGACAATCCGAGAATTCGTTCCCTGAATGTAGCCCGCCTTTGTAACGACTCGAACCTCGCTTCGACTCGGATGGCTTTTAAGAACCGATCCAATCAGCCGTTCAGCGTCGCCATCCATGTAGTTCGCTGAAGTATCGATCAG
>CAYOJT010000232.1:0-3375 GCA_964404365.1 uncultured Bacteriovoracaceae bacterium | reverse complement strand
CCCTGATCGAGTGCCGACTTCAACGCTTCGCGATGCTCTGGATTCTTCAGTCCCGTGCGATAGGTGCCGAAGCCCAAGAAAGCTGCAGGTTTTCGAGATTTTCCCGTCATATGGCGTGTGATTTCGGGGTATATCAGGGGCATGATGCCGACACAATGGAGGATCGGTCCTGGCGAGAAAGGGAGAGCCCTTTTTGAGCGAGGCGATCATTACGAAGCGCACGAAGCTTGGGAAGAGGGCTGGGTAAAGCTCCCAGAACCTTGGAAATCCGAAGTGAAGGCGTGGATTCAGGTTTGCGGCATATTGGTTCATGTAAAGAAGGGCAAATGGGACCCCGCTGCCCGACTCGCCGACCGCGCCGTCGAGTGGCTGATTGATGCAAGAGCCCACCGCGAGCTGACTGAATTTGATCCGCTGACGGATGAAGCGATTCTCTGGGACTTGGAAGAGAAGCTTTTACGTTTGGCGGCAGCGCTTTCGATGCGATCGCCAGCCGAAATTCCACTTCGCGTTCAAGCGCTGATGGATATCCGGCCGAATTTTCGGAAAGAGGGAAAATGGCTTACTTAAATTTCCGTGACCCTTTTCAAAAGCCGGGCGATGAAACGCCTCCGGCGCCTCCCGTTTCGGTGGAGTTCGGAACACATCCGAAACTTCAATGGAAGGCCACGTTTACTTTTCCAGATGATACTCGTTTAAAAATGACCCGTGCGTTCCGAGATTTACTCAATACCGATAATCCGGGCTCCGAGATTCGAATGGATTTTCCAGCTGGGTGGACGCTTTTTTGGAAGGCTCGCGAAGCGGATGAATCGCGGTTGCTCCTTGCTCATCCCGAGAAAGAAGAATGGGTCGCGACCTTTGTCCTCTCTCGCGCCCTTCTCGAGACGGTTCGAAAAAATTTCGAGAGTGGACTTCCGTTTTTAATCTCAGAAGCGGGGCTCATCTCGAAACTCAGTAATATTGAATTCGAGGCGAAGTTTTCATGAGTGAAAAGAAATCGATTCTTCTAATTGATGACGTGGATGAGACCCGCGTGGAACTCGCGCAGCTCATCGAAGCCGCCCTTCCCAATACGCATGTGATTGGCGTTTCTAGCGGACCCGAAGCCTATCATCAGCTTTCAAAACACCGGGTGAGTGGTGCGCTAGTGGATCGTATTTTAGGCCTTCAGGAAGACTCGGCGAGTGTTATTCAGGGGCTTCGCTCTCGAAATATTCCAGTTCTACTGATGAGCGGAATTCACGACGACGGGCGGGGTCCGCCGCCGGGTTGTCTAAAAAAGCCTATACACGATGATAGAGGTCGAATACGTAATGACGTATTGCAGCAATTTATCCAAAATTTGAGCCAGGCTTGGGCCTTGACCTAAGGCTCCCGAGTTTGTTAACCCTCAATGCACTTTAAAGTACTTTTGAAAGGAACCGTTCCAAATGGCCGTTAAGATTCGTCTCTCTCGTCACGGAGCTAAAAAAGCACCGATTTACTTCGTAGTCGCAGCGGATAGCATGTCTAGCCGCGATGGCGATTTCCTCGAGAAACTCGGCCTTTACTTCCCAAAAGCCGCTAAGAAAGCCGACAAGCTCAAAGTCGACACCGATAAGGTGAACGCTTGGGTAGCCAAGGGCGCAACCGTCACAAGAACGGTTGGACAACTCCTTAAAACTGTTTCAAAATAATATAGACGACTCGTGTCAGTAGGGTAGGGCCTTTGCTCTGCTTTCTGGTTTCGGTCATCCAAGGTGGAGCGGGAATTTCCGTGTTCATCTTGTAATGCAGTTGTGCGTGCACGCGTTGTGTTCAAGTGATGCTGTCCGTTAGCAGAACAGGAGTGCAGTCTATATGTCAGGTAACCTAGGTGAACTCTCTAAGCTGATCGAATACATGGCAAAGACGCTCGTCGACTTTCCCGATCAGGTGTCCGTAAACGAAATCGCAGGCGAGAATACGACTGTGATCGAACTGAAGGTGGCTAAAGAAGACCTCGGTAAGATCATCGGTAAACAAGGTCGTACGGCGCGCTCGATCCGCACCATCTTGAATGGTGCTTCGACGAAGCTGCGTAAGCGTACGGTTCTCGAAATCATCGAGTAATTCTTCTTTCTTCCTCTTTCCGCGGCCTTGTGGTTTCACAAGGCTGATGAGTCTCTGTTTTCATTTTCTCACGCTCTTCCCCGAGGTTTTCCCTCCGGTCTTAGGTTCTAGCCTTTTCGGTAAAGCCCAAGCCTCAGGAGCTCTCACGTGTTCCTTTACGCAGATCAGAGATTTCGCAACCGATAAGCACAAGACAGTCGACGAGCCGCCGTACGGTGGTGGAGATGGAATGCTTCTCAAAGTCGATGTCCTACATCGCGCCTGGATGAGTGCGATCGGGGGCTCAAAGGGCGAAGATTTTTCATCCTCGAAGAGTGGTCACCCAAAAACGCGAACCATTCTTCTTTCGCCTCAAGGCGCCCTTTTTACTTCAGGGCGCGCAAAGGAATTAGCCTCGGGATTTGAAAAAATAATATTTGTTTGTGGCCACTACGAAGGCGTCGATGAGCGTTTTATTGAACTTTGTGTCGATGAGGAGCTCTCGATTGGAAATTATGTACTGACTGGCGGGGAGCTGCCCGCAATGGTCATGGCCGATGCGATCGCGCGTTGGGTTCCAGGAGTGATCGGGAGTGCAGGTTCTGTGAGCGGGGATTCACTCGAGGGGGGGCTTTTGAAATACCCTCAGTACACTCGTCCGGCCGAGTTTCAGGGTTTGAAAGTGCCCGAAGTTTTGACTTCTGGAAACCACGGTGCCGTCGATCAATGGCGCAAAGAGCAGTCGATCGCGCGGACGAAGAAAAAGCGCCCTGATTTAGCTTGAAAACTTAATCTGCCTTCATCCTCATGCAGGTCGAATACGCGCGTGAAACGAGTGCGCCTTCTTTCGTGCGCACCGTGCATTCCACTAAGCCGATTTGTTTTCCATTTTTCACGACTTCGGCTTCCGCGATCAGAGTCGCGTTTTCGATGGGACGTAAGAAATTGATTTTCAGCTCCACGGTTCCGAAAACTTCGTCATCGGGTAAGACCGAGATATAAGCCATCCCCATCGCGTAATCAGCAAGCGAGGTGAGCGCCCCGCCGTGTAAACGCCCGATTGGATTTGAGTGGTCCGGGGATCGCGCATTCATGACGACGGTCGCTTTTCCGTCTCCAATACTTGTCAGGCGCGTATCGAGTAAGCGGGCGTAAGGGATATCGGGCGACTCACCCGAAGCGATTTTCTTGTATCCCTCGAGACGGCTGTGTTTTTTCATCCTTACGTTTTAATCCCGAATTCCAGAAATCGAAATGTGAAACTAGGCGGCTGTGTCACCGAGGACGCATTTTTCAGAGCGA
>CAYOJT010000231.1:0-4922 GCA_964404365.1 uncultured Bacteriovoracaceae bacterium | reverse complement strand
TGCGGGCACCCCAGCCGCGACACCAGCGCAACCACCGAAAATGGGAACAGGCGCCGAGTTTGCGGGTCCGGTGATTTCCGCGACGCCAACGACGATTTCAAACGCTGAGCGCATTCCTGGAATTGGTTATGCGCCCGTCGACGATATCGTTGTGAATCCGTATCAACCGCGACGTGAATTCGACGACACGGCACTGAAGGAACTTTCAGACTCGATCAAAACAAACGGGATCATCCAGCCTATTGTCGTTCGAAAAGGTCCTTACGGATATCAGTTGATCGCCGGAGAAAGACGCTTAAGAGCCGCAAAACTCGCTGGTTTAAAGCAAGTTCCAATCGTTATTCGTAAATCAACTGACCGCGAAGCGCTTGAACTCGCTCTTGTTGAAAACATTCAACGCCAAGACTTGAATCCCATCGACGAGGCGCTCGCGTATCTCCAGTTGATGGAAGACTTTAACCTCACTCAAGACGAAGTTGCAGTTCGTGTGGGGAAAGAAAGATCCACGGTTGCAAACCACATCCGCCTCCTGCGTTTACCTGAGGCGGTCATCTCCGATTTGAAATCGGGAGTTCTGTCTTTTGGTCACGGAAAAGTCATTCTTTCGCTTGAAGAGAACGACAACCGATTATTGCTCCGTAAAAAAATCATTGAGGATAAACTTTCTGTTCGCGCAGCCGAAGAATGGGTCTCTCAATTTAAAGCTGAAAAACCTCCGGTTCAGTCGGGCTCGCAGCAGCCGGAATTCAAACCCCTGACCACGGTTCAGCAGCGATTTCGGAATATGGGGCTCGATTTAACTCGGAGCATTGGTCTTCGAGTCGAAATCAAAGGCAATGAACAGAAGGGTAAAGTCGTTCTTTCGTTCTCAAAACGCGAAGAACTTGATCGCGTGCTCCAACTTCTGCAAAATCAATAGACACTATGCTTTCACAAAAAACACCGCTCTCCACGCCCGCAAGTCTGACCTCTGTTACAGGAGTTCTCGACACGGGATGTGAATTTGAAGGAAAGCTCTGCTTTCAGGGAACGGTTCGAGTGGGGGGCATCTTTCGCGGACAAATCTATACGCCAGATACTCTTATTATTGGGGAGACGGCGAAGGTGAGCGGCGAGATTGACGCGGGCATTGTGATCATCAGCGGAGAAGTACAAGCAAACATCAAGGCGCGGCACCGCGTTGAGATTCATGCTCCCGCTGTTTTCCGCGGAAGCATTGTTACTCCAAGCTTACAGGTCGACGAAGGCGTCATCTTTGAAGGATCGTCGAAGATGATCAACTCGGCCTCTTTACCTGTTTAAATTACTCCATAACAGCGACGTTAGATTCCCGGCCACACACTCTCTGAAATGTGCGGGACAAATACGCTTGTCCTCATAATGTCAGCATGTTAGCAAATTCTACCGATTCATTTTTGATTTGGAGAGACCAAAGTGGCAGCGATTCTTGGACAACTTGGCATCGACCATACTTTTTATATTCAGCTTGGGATTTTCTTCGTCCTTTTTTTGGTCATTCCAAACCTTTTCTTTAAGCCGTTTCAAAAGCTGATTGAAGAAAGACACCAGAAGACTTCTGCAGATGCGGACAAAGCAGGCCAACTGGTCGCACAAGCAAACGCAAAAATGGAAGAATACAAAACTCGCTTGAACGAAGAGCGTAATCGTATTCGCGCTGAAATGGAAAAGACCTTAGCGGTCACTAAAGCAGAAGAAGCAGAAATTTTAGGCGCCGCTCGCAGTGAAGCTAAAAAAATCACGCAAGACGCGCTCGAATCCATTCAATCTCAAGCAACACAACTGAAGCGCTCCCTTGAGGCGGATGTTGAAGGCATCGCACTTCAAATCACCGAGACGCTCTTGAAGGGACGAAGCTAATGCATTCGCTGATTGCACCCTTGATTAACTTCATCATTCTCGTGACGATTCTTGTTTTCGCGATGAAAAAGCCATTGAAAGAGATGGTTCGTGAGCGTCATGAAACGTTGAAGGATAAGCTCGAGGCAACTCAACGCGAGCTCGCAGCCGCGCAGAAAAAATTTGAAGAGTATTCGATGAAACTTCGTTCGCTTGAGGGCGAGCTCACCGATTACCGTCGCGCCGCAGATGAAGACGTTGAGGCGATGAAAACGCGCGTGATTCACGAAGCGAAGAAGATGGCCGACAACATTGTTGTCGATGCGAAGAAAACGAGCGAAGCCATGGCGGGTGAATTTAAAGACAAAATGCGCGCCGAGTTTGCTCAATCAGTTCTCGCTCGCGCAGAAGGAATTATTCGCTCCCGCCTCTCCGATGGAGACCGCGAGCGCATCCGTAAAGATTTCTCCAAGGAAGTGGAGGCGTCCCGATGAGCGCTTTGTCTAAATCATATTCTAAGGCTCTTTATGAGACAGCAAAAGAAAAGGGCCTATCCGCTGGCGACATCGACCGCGTCGAGAACGATTTGGCCGCATTCGCTTCGACGCTCGCAGCGCACTCCTCTTTTAAGGATATTCTTTCAAGCCCGGTGGTTTCCGCTGCGGATAAGGTCGGTATTATTGAAAAGACAGCCGAAAAATTAGGTCTTTCAAAGCTAGCCTCTAACTTTTTGGCTATGGTTGCTGATAAAAACCGCACCGACTTAACGGGCGAAATCCTTGATTCGTTCAAGGCTGTTCGCCTGGAGTCCGAAGGCGGAATTTTCGGATCCGTAGTTTCTGCCGAGCCGCTCAGCGCCCATGACCTCGAAGATCTTTCGAAGGCGTTTGCGAAAAAACTAGGTAAAAAAATCGTTTTTAAAACCGCCACGGATTCCAATCTTTTGGCGGGGATGAAAGTAACCGTTAACGGAATCACCTACGACGGTTCGCTTCGTTCACAACTTCAACAACTCCGTGACCGACTGGTTTACGGAAAATCCAACGGCGTCCACTGAGTTTCGGACAAAACTGAGGAAATATGCAAATCCGCCCAGATGAAATTTCACAGATCTTAAAAACACAACTGAAAGACTTCGATAAGAAGCTCGATGTTTCAGAATCCGGAAGCGTGATCAGCGTCGGTGACGGCGTTGCAAAAGTTTACGGCCTCGATAAAGCGATGGCCGGCGAGCTCGTCGATTTCGGCGATAGTACCTTCGGAATGGTTCTTAACCTCGAAGCTGAGACCGTCGGTATCGCGCTTCTCGGTGAAGCGACCCACATTAAAGAGGGCTCGACCGTTAAGCGTACCGGAAAAATTGTTCAGGTTCCGGTCGGCGAAGCGCTCCTCGGACGCGTCGTCGATGCGATCGGCCGCCCGATCGACGGAAAGGGAGACATCAACTCGAAAGAATTCCGTAAAGTTGAAATCAAGGCTCCTGGAATCGTTGCCCGCCAATCGGTTCACGAACCCCTTCAAACTGGATTAAAAGCAGTCGACTCGATGATTCCAATCGGACGCGGACAACGCGAACTCATCATCGGCGACCGCCAAACCGGAAAGACGGCAGTCGCTCTCGACACGATCATTAACCAAAAAGGTCGCGGCGTTTATTGTATCTACGTCGCTATCGGACAGAAGCAGTCGACGGTTGCTCAAGTGGTCGATAAACTTCGCCAACACGGAGCTCTCGAATACACGACGGTTGTTGCGGCTACCGCATCCGAAACCGCACCTCTCCAATTCTTGGCCGCTTACACCGGCGTTACGATCGGTGAATATTTCCGCGACAGCGGAAAACACGGCCTTATCGTGTACGACGATTTGACGAAACAAGCTCAAGCTTATCGTCAGCTCTCGCTCCTCCTTCGTCGTCCTCCAGGACGCGAAGCTTACCCGGGCGACGTGTTCTATCTCCACTCCCGTCTATTGGAGCGTGCATGTAAAGTTTCCGCGAAACTCGGTGGCGGATCGCTCACCGCGCTTCCGATCATCGAAACCCAAGCCGGTGACGTTTCGGCGTACATTCCGACGAACGTGATTTCGATTACCGACGGCCAGATCTTCTTGGAATCCGATTTGTTCAACTCCGGTATTCGTCCGGCAGTTAACGTCGGCATCTCGGTTTCCCGCGTGGGCGGTGCCGCACAGATCAAATCGATGAAACAGATTTCCGGTACGCTTCGTCTCGACCTCGCGCAGTTCCGCGAAAAAGCGGCGTTCGCGCAGTTCGGCTCCGATCTCGATGCGGCAACTCAGCGTCAGCTCGCTCGTGGTTCCCGTTTGACTGAACTTCTGAAGCAAGACCAATACGTTCCAATGCCGGTCGAGGAGCAAGTGCTCATCGTTTATGCGGGGACCAAAGGGTACACCGACAACTATCCAATGACGTCACTCAAAAACTACGAGAAACAACTTCTCGAGTTCATGCGACGTAAACACGCGGATGTTTTGAAGGGCCTCACGACTTCCAAAGTTGAGGGTGATCTTCAAGCAAAACTGAACTCTGCACTTGAAGAGTTCGCAGGTCAGTTCAGCGCATAAGGATTAATGGGCAATGCCAAGTATTAAGGATTTAAGAAAACGTATCGGGAGCGTGAAAAACACGCAGCAGACGACGAAGGCCATGAAAATGGTTTCGGCCGCGAAGTTGCGACGCGCTCAAGAAGCGATCTTAAGCAATCGCCCTTTCGCCCGCCGAATCGGTACGTTGACTGAGGCGATGCTTTCGCATCCTGAAATCACCATCACGTCCCCGCTTCTGGATCGCGACGGCGTGACAGCGGCAAAAGAAGGTAAAAAGCTTTTGCTCGTGCTCGTCACCTCAGACCGTGGTCTTTGTGGTGGATTCAACTCGGGCGTGATTCGCGCAGGCAGCCGCTTCTTGAAAGAGAACTCGAAAAACTACAGCACGATTACCTTGGGGTTCCTCGGGAAAAAAGCCTACGACTTCTTCAAGACGAAACCCGTAAATATGGGCCCGTACTTCTTGGAGTTCACCGGAAAGCCAACCTTCAAAAAGG
>CAYOJT010000230.1:0-4926 GCA_964404365.1 uncultured Bacteriovoracaceae bacterium | reverse complement strand
TCTATAACTCGCCGCGATACATCTGCGCCCGTTCAGTTACCTATTGGTGTTTCAAACAAGGGGTTATTTCGATGCTTCATTTCAGTCGTTTTCTGTCCCGTCACTCGCTTGCTCTTACTCTTTCAGTCGCTGCGATCGCCGTAACCGGCTTGATGCGCGGACATGCCGAGCAGTGGGAACCTGCTGCAAGTCCGTATTACATGGGTCGCATGTACACGAATTTCAATAATCTCCCACTCAGCGGAGAAACGAAGTTCGTTCCCTGGAGCGATACTTATTGGCCGCATAAGGAAGGAGGAATCGCCTACCGTTGGCGTTCCGGTGAGCACCCTTGGTCGTACTACCGCTTCTCGCTTGCTGAACTCAAACGTATGAGCCCAGAAGACATCGCGAAGCTCAGCCCTGCTGAAAAATTTGATATTTACCGTGGTCTCACGGATGGGCCGAATGCCTACCCGACCACGCGTTACGTGAATTCCTACTATGCAAATTCAAATGCGCCTTCGTGGTGGGGAATTTGTCACGGCTGGTCTCCAGCTTCTCTGAACCATGCTCAGCCGATCCCAGTTACCGTCATCAGTCCGAACAATGGAATTCAGATTCCGTTTGGCTCATCGGATGTGAAGGCGCTCATTTCGTTCTACTACGGCGATGCCGCGTACAATGTTCGTAAGGTCAATCAATCCGGATCTCGCTGCGGAGACCGCGGCGGATGCGGAAAGGATATGAACGCTGGGTCGCTTCACATGATCATCGCAAACCAACTCGGCGTGAATCGCGAAGGATTCATCGGTGATATGTCGCGCGGTACAGAAGTTTGGAATCACCCGATTTATAAGTACGAATCTTCCGTAGGCGGAGACCGTAAACCTCGCCGCGACGCCGCGCCAGGCACCGTTCGCGAAGTCAAGGTCCACACCAAAATCTGGTATGCGATCGAAACTTCCCCTTATTGGAATACGATCAATACCTCGGACCGAACCCGCAGCTACGACTACTGGCTCGAACTCGATGGAGCCGGAAATATTTTGGGCGGTAAATACGTCACCATCGGTGGTGGCGGCGGTAAAGCCCCAGACTTCGTCTGGAAAGTTCAGCCGATGAACTTCACTGAAGTTCCGGGCTGGGCAGCCTTGAACGAGATCTACCGGACTCAATAAGCGAAATCTCACAGCTTTTTTCAATAAAACCCCGCTTCATCTCGAAGCGGGGTTTTTTATTTAAATTCTTCACGTACACTGAAGACCGGAGACTCCCTCATGATCGTGACGAAACTGCTTCCCATGGTACTCGGCTTTATCATGTTCGGCCTAGGACTGACCTTAACTCTGGAAGACTTCAAGCGCATTCTCTCAAGTCCAAAAGCCGCAGTCATTGGTCTCGCCGTTCAGATCCTTCTACTCCCGATTATCGGCTTCTTTCTCTGCAAGGCCTTTCAACTTTCAAATGAGTTTTCGATTGGGATGATGATTCTTGCGGCGAGTCCAGGTGGGGTGACCGCGAACATTTTCTCTCACCTCGCTCATGGTGATGTAGCGCTCAACATTTCCCTCACCGCTCTCAATAGCGTACTCGCTGCTTTTACGCTTCCCCTCATTGTCGGCGGGGCGATTCATTATTTTAATCAAGGGGATCAGACCATCGAGCTTCAGTTCGGAAAGGCGCTCGAAGTATTCGTGATTGTACTCGTCCCCGTTGCGATCGGAATGCTTGTAAAGAAGAAGAACCCTGCCTTCGCAGCACGGATGGATAAACCGACTCGAATTTTCTCTGCTTCACTCTTGGTGATCCTCGCTACATTCGCGATTTCGAAAGAGCGCGAAACACTCATGAATGCGGGTGGACCCTTACTCTTGGCCTGCATCGTTTTTAATATCTTATCTCTAGGAATCGGATACCTACTCCCAAAGGCACTTAAACTTCCTAGATCGCAGGCTATTGCGATATCGATGGAGATCGGAATTCACAACAGTACACTCGCAATCTACATGGCGATCTCGGTTTTAGGAGTAATGGCGTTTGCTCTGCCAGCCGCTCTCTATAGCATCGCGATGTCGGGAATTGCGGCACTGTTCGTCGTCTACCTGAATAAGACACGTCCCTAACGCAAACGGGCAGACACAGGTTTCAAATACTTCAATAGAATCGTGAACCTAGGAAGCCACAAAACCTGTTAAGAGCCTCCGATGCCCCCTTCAAAACTCCGATGAGTCTTTGATCGGGGAACCTTCTGAAAAACACCGAAAAAACGACGAAGCTTTTGACCCAAGTCTTTATGGAGCTGGAAGATTCTTTTCCGCTTTCCCATTGGTCATTCAAGTCTGACGATACCTATCCCATTCGGCGGGCGATCGAACTTGGAAAAACAAAATCAGAACTCAGGATTCGCGCGCTCGAAGTGGGAAATACTTCCTCCATTCTTCTAGAGGCGTCCATCCGAATGAAATCCGAGATTCATCAGAGACTTCCGGATTCACACCGTATTCTTTTCAATTACTGGCTCGCCAATCGCTTTGAGATCCTTAAACTTCACTTCCACGCTGATTCTGAAGAACTCGAACTGAGCGGAACATCTATTTTTCTAAAGGGTCGTTCTGAATCCGAAAAAGCAGCACTTGTTACATGGATCGAGGGCCTCACCCACCATGCCGAGAAACTTCATGAGATGCTCATCCATTTGAACAAAACTGCAGATCAGGACCTCTCTCTCCTCGTGAGTGATCTCCAAACAAAAAATATTCGTGTCGAACAAATGCTCACCTCAAAGAAGACGACTCTGTCTAAAGAATATGACCTCACGGACTACAGCCTCGAGTTCATGGAGTGTTTGAAGACATTTTGGGGCGAGAACTCATTTAAGCTCTTTGAAACAGAAGATCCAAGTTTCAGAAAGCTTGTCAGTGATGAACGCATCTTTCTGATGAAAGAATTCCAACCTGGCTTCACGACTTATCTCGCCTTGATCGGGCCAACGATTCCGAATGCTCCGATTCCTGAGATTCTTCAGGAGTTGAACGCCTTCCTTCCGGGTATTCGTTTTCATGCAGATCCCGAGGGACGCCTCTGGGCGCGTTTCACCCAGATCACCTTAGGGCGCGACCTACACGATTCGTATTCCGTGGCGATCCTCTACTGGCTACTCGAAGCCGAAAAGCTCATCCGCGAAGACAACGACATGCGAGCGGCCTGATTTTTAAGATGCGCCGCCTTCTGGAATAATTTTCCCAAAAATCCATTCATTTCCATGGAGTGCGTTCTGCGACCGGCAAAACCTGCCGAGCTGTCGAAGGTAAAACCTCACTGCGTCTTCAACCGTAAAATGTAACTTCGAGGTGCATTACGATGAAGATACTTTCTTCGGTTCTCTTCCTTCTTTTCATGTCCGTCGCGCATGGCTCTCAGGCGATTCATTTCACTTCCGACGATTTGTCGGCACTCATCCACTTGGCTCAGCCTGAAAGAAGCGTTTTGGAAATTGATGGCCTCCGTGGAAAGTTTTCACCCGGTCCGTCTCTTCAGTACATCGGCGTGCAAGAGCAGAACTTTGATCTCGACCTGAACGTCGGCGGAGGGCTCGTTGATCTTCGCTTCAATCGTTTTCGAACGCTCACGCCTACACTCAAGTTTCTCGATGGAAAGGGAGAGATTGAATTTCCGATTCAGGATCAAGAAAAAGTGATTAAAAGTAATTTCGGTTCGATCTCGGTCAAGGGTGTGAAACTGGTAGCGTGGATCGGATTCAAAAACGGCACACCGGAGCTCACTTGGATTGATGGACGAATCGATGGACAATTTAAGGGCACAGGCCTTCTAAAGCCCAAATGGGTGCTCGATGCGGTAAAGAAAAATGCTCTGAAAACCCTGAAAAGCCAATTTGAGTTACAGCTACGACGGCCCGAAGTCGTCAACGCAATCGACAATGGACTCAAGATTTGGGCTCGCTTCTCTAAACTCCCCCACACCCAGGTCATCGTGCCGGGCACACTGAAAGTTTCAGCCGGAATTAATAAGCCAGAGATATCTTACGAAGTTGAATAACTGTTACTTCTTGCGGCGATTCGAATCAAAACGCATCTGCAAAAGCTCAACCGCAAGCGCGAATCCCATCGGTAGATAGATGTAGCCCTTCGGTACATCATGACCGAGGCCCTCAATAAAGAGCGTCACACCGATCGTCACTAAGAATGAAAGCGCGAGAATTTTCATCGCTGGATTTTTCTCAACGAAGTTCGAAACGGCATTCGCAAACGCAAGCACGATGAGAAACGAAACAAGGACCGCGCTGATAATTACCCAGAGATGATCCGTTAAACCCACAGCCGTAATCACCGAATCAATCGAAAACACGATATCGAGTAGAACGAGCTGAGTGACGGCGGATGCAAAAGACGCAGCCTTCGCTTGAACCTGAGCTCCGCCATCCGCGTGATGTTCCACCGTGTGGTGAATTTCTTTGACCGCTTTGAAAAGAAGGAATCCGCCCCCCGCGATCAACATTAAATCTTTCAAGGAAAACTGGCCCAGTACCGGAGTGGTCATACGCACGAGCGCAGCTGCTCCAAACACAAATCCAACCCTGAGCAGGAAGGCCATTGCTAGAGCAACCGTTCTCGCCTTCCCCCGCTCATTTTCCGGCAGCCGTCCCGTGACGATCGAAATGAGAAGGACGTTATCGATACCCAGTACAAGCTCAAGCCCAATCAGGAGACTGAGCGTGAGGATTTCATTGAAAGAAAATTCCATGATTCAGCTTAAACTCCGACAGGATGCCAGACGGTTTTGAATTCCACGTACTGGGTCAGGTGCTCAAGTGAAAGAGACTCTTCCACGCCTTGAGCGATTCGTTTCATATTCGCGACACCCATTTCTTTGAGCTCGCGACGAATTTTTTCGTCTGATCCCTGGTAGCTCAGGGACTGAATTTCC
>CAYOJT010000229.1:0-4971 GCA_964404365.1 uncultured Bacteriovoracaceae bacterium | reverse complement strand
AGTCTCCTGATCGACCCATCCGTTCGCGCGATGACTCAAACCCAAGCCGTCGGACTTAGTCTGGTGACACTCGTGGGCTCGTGGCTCCTTTACGATCTAGTCATCTGGAATCCAAAAGGCTTCCTTCCAAAATCCGTCAGCTCGGTCCTTTCGGCGTTTTTCTTCGCGGGACTCATCTACTGGATGACGAAATTTTTTAGCGGCAGGGGCGCCTTCATCATGACGGGCGCGATCTTGGGAAGCATGATGCTCCTGAACGTCTGGGTTAGCATTTTACCCGGCCAAGCTAAAATGATTCGGGATGCAACGGCTGGAAATATCCCGGACTACTCCGTTTCCCTAAAGTCAAAGACCCGTTCCGTCCACAACACCTACTTCATCTTCCCAGTGCTCTTCATCATGCTCAGTAACCACTACCCGACTCTCTACAATCACCACTGGAATTGGCTCCTCCTCATTATCTTAGGAGTCTCAGGCGCGCTCACTCGCCACGCGATGGTTACAAAGAACCCGATCGAACGCTGGACCGTCGGACCAGCCGTAGTGGGACTGATCGGTTTAGTCTACTTGACGGCCGTGACTCAAAAATCGGTCGAAGCGAGTATCGTCACCGTACCTTTTGAAAAGGTCTACCACATCGTCGCAAATCGCTGTCAGCAGTGCCATAGTTCGCACCCAACGGACGATGTCTTCACAACCGCTCCTAATGGTGTAAAGTTCGAAACGGAGTCAGACCTCAGGCGCTTAGCCGATAAGATTCAGCTTCACGTGGTGACCGCGAAATCGATGCCGCTTGCGAATAAAACTCAAATGACGGATGAGGAGCGCGGAATATTCGCCTCCTGGCTTAAACAGCAGGGGCTGGTCCATACACCTTAATTCGGTTGATTCCGCCATCCGGAAAAGTACGAACTCGCACTTCGTGAAATTCTGATGGGTGAAGCACTTTAAACTCGCGCTGATTTCCTGCGAACTTCTTCACGCGCGTCCGACCCACAAGTTCAACCCAATCTTTACCGTCGAAACTCTCAATACTCACTTCCAGCGGGTTATTATTCACAAAGAACGTAAAATCGAGAACGATCGAATCGATTTTCGTTCTTTTTCCGAGCTTGATCACGACCTCCTCAGAATGACCGGGCTTCCGAGAGCGAGCGGATTCCATTCCGTCAAACATATTAATCGGTGGAAAGGGAGAAACCACCTGAGCGGCCGGACCATAGTGTTCGTTACTTGCCTTTACGACCGATCCACCGTAGGCGAGACTCGCGAAATCGATTTTCCGCCCACGCGCGCGATCCGTATTTTTCGCGACCTCATCCGGAGTGGGTCGGTACGGAATGGAAAGCGGTTTCTTCGTTTTTGGAATCGGTACGCCGAAGCGCTGCGAGGTCGCTTTTTCGGTAAAACCCGATTTCGCATGTGTTGGGAGATTCGAAAAAAGCTGAAGACGCGATAACCCGCCATCCGGAAACTGCGAAACGCGAATCTGAGTGAAGACTTCGGTGCTCTTCCCAAGGTCTTGTCGCCAGAGGGAATGTCCCTCCATCTTTGTTTTAGGAACGATCGAGATCCAGGTCTTCTTCCGATTCAGGCCCTCCACCGAAACGAATTCCGGGTGATTCCCATCGTGAAACATCGTCGAGAGGCTCACGTACCGAACGTGGGAGGGCTCCTTCAATTCCAAGACAAGCTGGTCACATTCGCGTGGATTATGCCTGACGCTCTCCCAGCTATCCATCGTCTTTCCCTGGAGTCCGAATAACTCAGGGTCAAAGATGGGCAGGCATTCGGATATCAGATTCTCAGCTCTGGCGAATCGCTGATTCGTACAGCTCAGGATCTTAGCCCCAACAACCAGATTCTGACCGGAGAGCGGATCACGCTCGCCCTTTTTCACAATTTCTTCAGGTAAGTCGGGAATGAAAGCGTCGAAGATTAGGCGTTTATAGCCCAAATTCACAATCTGTTCTTGAGGCATTCCTTCGAAATTAAAAGACTGCGAAAGCTTCTCCCAATCCAGTCCCTGCAGTTTCATTTCGCGAAGGAGAATCTGTGCGACCTCGGCGATGAAAATTACGGCCTTATTGTCCGAATTAGCAAATAATACAAATCCCTTCCCTGCATCGGGCCCAGAGAAACACTGAAGATAGAGAGCACGGAAGCCCTCGTTCGCGCCCTGATGAATCACGATTCGATTCAGTCCCGCCTCCGCAATAAACACTCCGAGCCCCATCGCGGCGCCCATGAACTCGAACGAACCTAGGTCTTCGCCCCTCAGCATCTCCACTGCGGTGTCATGCGAAACCCCAGGAGCACCCTGCAGTGAGTGAAAGGCTTGGGTGAGCGCTCTTAAGTAGAGCGCAAAATCGTGGCTCGTCGAAAATCCACCTGCCGCAAACGCAGGAAAATTCAGCCGACCCTGATCAACCGGTTTCCCATTATCAAAATAACCCGAAGCGACGGTTGATGCCTGATGATTAAACGTAAGCCTACTGAGTCCCAAGCGCTTCAGGTAATCGGGAAGAATACCCTGAATGGGTTTTCCCTCAAGCGCCTCAATCAGATGCTCCAGCACCAAAAATCCCCCGCCCGAATAGTGGAATTCGGTCCCGGGACGCGAGAGCACTTTAATTTTCTCGTACCCATGCTTCTGATCCAGGAATTCCGAAACAGGCGGGAAAGAACGCGCAGGCGAAATCCCCCGAACGTAATGCATGCTGAGAGCGCTATGATTCATCAGATGGGAAACTTGAACCTCATCTGCCCACTGGCCCTGCAGACGAAATTTTGATGGAGTTCTTTCCAGTAATGCATTCACCGAGGTCGAAAGCGATATGTTTTTCTCTCGAAAATACTCAATCGCAAAACTCGAAGCCACAGTCTTACTCAGCGAAGCGATTTCAAAAAGGGTCTCGCCGTTCACTGGCGACTTCCCTTTTTCGCTCTCACCAAAAAAGAAGTCCTGCGTTTCACCCCCTTCATTAATCGAGAGCGAAAGTCCCACGACTCCATGTTTAAGTCGCAGCCGTTCAATCTCCCCTAACAGCGCCCCACTCGAACGTGGCGACGCTTTCATTCGTTTCTCCGTGATTTCCCAAAGAGCCGTGCGCGCATTTTCAAGCTCAGACTCCGCCGTTCCCGAAATCCTGCGCTCGAGTTCGCTTAATAGCTCCTTACCGGTTCGGCCAGCTGCCGAAATCAGGAACTTAAACCCAAATTTTGAGAGGTACTGAGCGCCGCGCTCTCTCAGCTGAGTCAGTACGGCTTCAGACTCGTTTGCGACGCGGGACTGCTCACCGGCGGCACGTGCATCTAACGTTTTCTTACTTTGTCCAATATCACCGTGGAAGGACGCCGCTTCTAGTATTTCGGCATGAGTAAAGCTAAGGACTATTTTTTTAGCAGCTTCCAAATCTTCAATCGTCGATTGCGCCATCCCTTCCGCAAAACGACGCACGCCACAGATTTCAAAGTAGTGATCGAACCGCGCGACACGATCCTCAAGCTTATACTTCTTCGAGTCGATTCTGTTCATCTCCGCCCAAGGATCTCTACTGCTTCGAATCGACTCGATCGTAAACGGAATCAAAAGTTCGGTTGCGAACTCAGGCGGGTTCGAATCGGTCATGAGCTTCAGCATCAGGCGGAATGCGATCGGATACCATTTCTCTGTGCGCTCGTCCCATTTGACCTGAACGATCTTCTTTGAATCCGAAAGATCGCGACGAATGAAATTCATTTCTTCATGAGCGATCTTAATAAAATCAGGAAGCGAAACGCGCCCATGTCGAATTTCAGCCCAAACTTCCCACCGTGAGCGTTCGGCCGTCGCAAGGTCGTCCATTACACGAACGGGGGTACCCTCAATGACCGTAGGCAGCGCAACACAGCCATTACCTGATAACCAGTCCGTGAGGTATTGAAGCGTCTGAAAAACGTTATACCGAACTTCTTCTGGGTGATGATTCGGAATAAAATCCGATTCTTTGATGTCCGCAACAATCAGCGAACGAACATAATTCGGATCATCACGATTCAAACCTTCCTGATCCGGTCGATCAATCCAAGCTAAAAGCTCAGAATCGTACGGCGAGCTAAGAAGCCCGCGGACGAGCGTTTCTAGCGGTTTCGAATCGCCGGCCTTTTTACCGTTCCAGGCCGAGACCAGCGCGAGTCCCAGACGCACAAAATCGGGGTGCGCTACCCAAAATCCCGTGAGATCTCGCTTCAGCTGCGTGATTACATCCTTAAAGTAGCCTCGAAGCGTGACTTGGAGCGAGCGCTCATCTCCTGGAATCGGGAGAATTCCATACATTCCCCCTACCTTAATTCCCCCGCGCGAACCGACCGTATCTGCTAAGAGGAGGTGCGAAGCTTTAATGTACTTAATGACGATGTTTGGATCCGCTTTTACAGGAATTCTATAATTTCCGTCCTCACGAAAAAGTCGCGCAGTTGAAGCGAGGTAATCGTGCCAGCCAAGACTTGCGCCCGCGAAGTAAGGATAGAGCGCATCCATGATCTCATGCGCGCGAAGTATGGCTCGCGGATTTTCGAGCACGATCATGAGTCGAACCGTTCCCAAAACGTAAATCGGCTCGAGCTCCCGGATCATTTCTTCGGCGAAAGAAATGCCTTCTATCGCTACACCAGCGCCTTCATATTCTATGAAATCTTTGGTTTCTTTGTAATATACTTCGGTTAATTCACCTTTGAGGACTTTTATTTTTCCCTCGTAGTTTTTGTGGTCGTGAATTGCTGTTTTATTTTCAGCGCCCCATAACATGAGAATCGCTACAGCGTTTTCATTGTTAAAAACAGGGAATCTTTTATACGTTTTGGCAGGAACATCTAGTTCGTTGATTTTGAAAACTTGGTTGTAGTCTTCGAAACGGAATTCGAATAGGTTTTCTACAACGGTATTAAAGTCTGCCGAGACATTTTTTAAGTCTTCTAAAGTTTGGGCTA
>CAYOJT010000228.1:0-4983 GCA_964404365.1 uncultured Bacteriovoracaceae bacterium | reverse complement strand
GAAACTCACTATCAGCAAGGACCACTCCCGCTAAAAAAGCTCCGAGAGCTGGCGATAGGCCGACTGCGTGCATAAGTGTCGCTGCACCCACGACGATGAAGAGTGCAAGCGCAGTAAAGGCTTCTCTCAGTTTTATCCGCGCGATCACCTGAAAGAGTGGACGAATGAGAAAGCGCCCAGCGAGAATCACAAGAGTCACCGCACCCAAGGTATAGATCGTCGAGACAAGCGCACTTCGATTTGAGCTCTGAATTTCGGCGCCTAAGAGAGGGAGGATGGCGAGGATTGGGATGATGGCGATGTCTTGAAACAGCAGAACCGAAAACGCTCGCTCGCCGCCTAGGCTTTTCGCGTACCCCCTCTCCTTCAGAGTCTGAAGAACGATTGCAGTTGAAGAAAGTGAGGCGATCATTCCGATGGTGAGGGAGGTTTGCCATGAGTTTTTCAAACAAAGACAAACTGCCATTCCCAAAAGCGAAGTTCCCAGAACCTGAAGTCCGCCCATTCCGAAGATCGGCCCACGCATCTTCCAAAGAACCTTTGGATTCAATTCAAGGCCGATCAAGAGGAGCATCATGATGACGCCGAATTCGGCGAGCTGTGATGTTTGGCTGAAGTTTTCGCCAAGCAAACCGAACCCCTGGGGTCCGATCAGTGCGCCTGCGATGAGATAGCCGATGACTGCGCCGAGTCCCAAAAATTTAGAAATTGGAACGACGATCAGAATGGCTGCCAGATAGGTCAGTAATTGAGTCATTTGAATTCTATTTTCCTCTGGATTATGCTTAGGGTTCCTTTAGTGCCCATTCAGGATATTCTCAAATGAAGAGCTCTCAAAACGTATTGTTAGTAACCTGCCCCGATGAGTCAGGACTCATTCACCGGATCACCGGTGTTTTAGTGCGGCACGGCCTCAACATCACCGAAAACCACGAATTCGTGGATGAGATCAATAAGACCTTCATGATGCGCACCGTAGTCGAGGGCGTCTTCGATAAAAATGCCCTCACCCGAGAGCTCGGCTCAAGCCTACCAACCGGAGCGAGCGTCGAGTGCACTCCCCTGAATCGTAAAAAACGACTCGTTCTGCTTGCGACGAAAGAACCCCATTGTCTTGGCGATTTACTCCTTCGCCACGACGCCGGCGAATTGAACGCTGAAATCTTGGCCGTCATCAGCCAGTACGACTCACTCAAAAAATTGACCGATCGATTCGGCATTCCGTTCCATCACGTTCCGGTTGGCACAGCCACCCGGGAGGAACATGAAAGAGCAATGGAAGCTGTCATTCTTCCATACGAGCCAGATTTTTTAATTCTCGCGAAGTACATGCGTATCTTTAGCCCGAATTTCGTTCAGAAATTCGGAATGAAGATGATCAATATCCATCATTCATTCCTGCCGGCATTTAAGGGAGCCAATCCTTACGCTCAGGCCTACGCTCGCGGCGTTAAAATTATCGGAGCAACCGCACACTTCGTGAACAATGACCTAGACGAGGGGCCAATCATCACTCAATCCGTTATCCCAATCGACCATAGTCAAGACCCCATCTCGCTATCTCGATCGGGACGAGACGTCGAAAGAAATGTTCTTGCACGCGCATTACGTCTTGTCCTTGAAAATCGTGTACTGGTTCAAGGTACGCGAACGGTTGTTTTCGAATAAAGGACCTTCCGTATTACTGTCAAAAAAAAGGGCGAAGTCCGAAATCAACTTCGCCCTTTTCTGATTAGCCTATTAGATCTTCGCGAAAGCTTTCACCATCGCCGTGTAAGCATCTTTATGCTGCCCGCGATTTAATCCGCCGGCTGCTTTCACGTTTTCACGAAAGGGGGCAAGCTGTCTGCCGAGTTCGTTGTAGGCTGCTTGAGCGCTTGCAGAAACCCGAGCACCGCCGCTATTCGCGCGCGCGTAAGCTCGTCCTACTGCCGCAAGAATCGTGTTTTGGAGGTCTTGGTTCTCACGAGCGTTGTTGTGCTTTGCAAACCACTTGATGTTGTTCCCATCCACTTCCGATTTCACCTGATTTCGGATGATGGAAATCAACGTCGCCATACGATCGACCTTCGACTGAGTACCCGAACTCGCCTTATCCGCGGCGAGCGCGTCGAAGTAATTCAGGATACCCGACCAGTAGGCATTTCCGTGGATCGCATCACCCGTGATTGACGCTTGCGCAGGCACGGTGTGCGCGATTTTGTCAGCCACATAGGTGTTCGCTGAGCCTACCACACCGCCTGCATTAATTACTCGGAGTGGGTCTAGAGATTTCACGGAGATTTTGATTTGCGATACTCCTCCTCCTGCGATCTGAAGCACATTGCTTTGAGCAACGTCGGCACCACCTAAGTTCAGGTCTACCTTAGACGCGATGAGGGGAGCTGTTCCATTTGCAGGGTTAATCAGGTCGATCGTAGAGGTCGCAACACCCGCCAACAGATTGAGCTCAGTGTTTATCCGACTGATCTCAAGGTAATCGTTAATCAGAATTTCCTGACCTTCTTCGACACGAAGGCTTTTCGCGACCTCATTCAAATTCCCGGGGTTTTGAAGCCCAATCGTGATCGGCAATCGGGTTTGGGCACGAACTCCATCTGCAACCGTCCCCAGAACTGTGGAGGTGAAATCTGCTCGCGAAAGAGCGGGTATCGAAAACGCATAGCCCTTTTCAGCTGGAATAACGCTCGCCGATTTTACGATCGAGAAAACAGAGGGTCGAGAAACTTCGCCCAAGTTTGTCGCTGAAAACTGAACACCCAAGCCCTCACCAGCTCGAAAGATTCCGTCTGGAGTGGTGCCGAGGATAACAGCCTTATTGAGTTCCATAACGGGATTAGTTTCAAAAATTCGAATCAAGGCATTGAAGCTATTGTTATAGTTCTCTTTCACCAGGCGCATGTACTCACCTACGGCTGCAGTTTTGTAGCCTGCATCGTAGACGGCCTTTCTTGCATTTTGTCGAGCGACATCAGCACCCATCAGGCGGCCGATCGTCATACCGATATCGAAAGAAGAATTGGCAGACTTTCTGAAATTAATGGAAGCATACTGGCGCGCATGCGCGAGATTGTAAGAATCAATGAAACCTTTTTTCATCGCGTTTCTGAGTGCCTGCTTCTCCTCAGGGCTGAGATCGACCTGTTTTTGAACATCCCGCGTTCCAACGACCACATCTTCATAGATGAAGTCACCCGTGGCAGGATCAGTCTGTGGAACTCCATTCACACGCTTAACTTGGCGCTGAGTAACATTCTCTTTGACGGTCACGAGTTTCGTTTTGTGGTCAATTTCAGCAAATGAGGCATATTCGGCCATACCCCTTTCGTAGGTCATGAGGACTTGCCATGCCCACTCGGCATTCGTCCAACCGTATTGTTCGAACGCGATTCGTTGACGTCTCTGGAAGATGTCCCAGATTGACAGACCTGGAATTCGTTCCATCGTAGCAGTCTTCATCTGAAAAAGAGAATGCTCGTCCTTACAGAGCGAATTCTCGTAAGGCCCCACAGCAGTATACAAAGAACGCGCTTGAATACGGTCGTCCCAGACCGAGTTTGCACTCACCCAATTCGTAGCATACGCCTCATTCATCGTCGGATCCTGAGACGCTACATCGGATTCATAACCACCCTGGTAATTCTTCTCGATTTCTTTTGGATCAAACTTCAGAACTTTCGGCGCTTTTACCGGAAGTTCGGGGCGTCCCGCCGCGTTTCGCTTCCCGATCACTGCACGGTAACTTGCGATGATTTCATCTGCGGAGGCAGTCTGCCCTACTGCGGCAGCGTCTTTAGCAGCAGCCGCGAGAGCATGAACAAAGGTGACGTTCGCGTACTCTGCTTGTGCAGCCCGCATATATTCGCCGTTAGGGTCAGCTTGTCCTGCTTCAAATCCATAGCGTAATCCTTGATGCATTCCATCGAGACACCCGAGGTACGCACCCGCTGGCTGGGCATAAGTCTCAGCAATCTGGCGAGACGCCGCTACACCGTCTTTACACAGGCTGCGTTGCTCGACATCGGGATATGCGGTTGGAGAACAGATGAGCGGCGTCACGTTCTGCGGCGGCTTATAAGCGTCACTCAGATCGACAATCGAAGGATTATAGATCGGGTTTTGAGCGCCAAGCGCAGGACTACAAAGGACGGCTGTGGAAACAATAAGCTTCCAACGACGAGAATTTCTCATCTTCAAGATCTCCAGAAATGTCTAACGTTTATAAAGAATGGAAGTTGAACAGATCCCGCTACGAATAGCAGGACGAGGGACAACAACGAGAGTGGTTCTACAGGAGACCAAGCGACATTACAAGACTAAATCGGTCTAATTCTAATTGATTGTTGTTATTCAATTAACAGATGGTTTGGCAACACTTGGTCAACACTATACCTGATTAAATTGATTTTGCTTTTGTGAGCGCAAAGATCTATATTCCAGCTCCTCAAATGTTGCGCTCTCATCGCCTCTTTTCAGCGATACTCCCAGTCCTCCTCGTTGTCGGATTCGTTTCGAATCTCGCTCTCGCCGCCGACGACCCAAATGAAGGATTAATTGTCCGCACGCTCCGCTTTGATCGTCCAGCCACCGACTTGAGCTACAACGGAAAAATCCTCCTTCCTGAAGAAGCGCTCCAACTGAAAGACGAAAAAGACCCGCGAAAATTTAAAGACTTGAGCGATATCGATCCTGACGAAACCACTCAGATCTGGAAAAATCAGTATGCAGCTACACTCGCGCCATCCGAGCGGGAAATCGAAATTGCGAAAACGGAATCAGGAAAGTTTTTAGCAAAAGCTGCTTCCGCCTCTGAAACTTTTAAGTTTACCATTGAAGCAATTCATTCCACTGGGCGCCCCGAAGTCCGCACAGTGACATTGAGCCGAAACGTCCACAATATCCTCCTCCGAAAAGCGCTGCTTCAAAAGATCGGCTATATTCTTCCGCCCATTGCACATCTGAAAACGATCAAAATTAGTTTCG
>CAYOJT010000227.1:0-5001 GCA_964404365.1 uncultured Bacteriovoracaceae bacterium | reverse complement strand
CGTGATCAAGGAGATGCGCGATCCGAACTCGACGGAGGCTCAAGCACTCACGAAGTCAATCGGACTTCATGCTAGCGCTCACACTCCGCGCGAAGCGGCCTCGCAGGCAGAAGTGATTCTCATCGCGCTTCCATGGAACTCCACCCGCGAGGTGATTGAGACGCTCGGCGATCTCTCAGGCAAGATCCTCATCGATTGCACTAACCCTCTGAAAAAGAATCTCGAGGGCCTAGAAGTCGGTCTGAATCATTCGGGGGGAGAGCTTGTTCAAGAGTGGGCAACGGGAGCTAAGGTTTACAAGGCGTTCAACACGGTCGGATTCAATATCATGGAAAATCCTGTACTAGAGGGCCGCAGAGCACTGATGTTCTTTTGTGGAAATGACAACACTTCGCGTGAAGTTGTAAGACGCCTGATCGAAGAAGTGGGATTTGAGGCCTTGGATGTCGGAGACCTATGTACTTCACGACTCTTAGAGCCTTGGGCATTACTTTGGATCCGGTCAGCCTATATTCACGGATTGGGACGAGAATTTGCGTTCGGTATTCTGAAGAGAGCGTACTCAAGCTAAAGGAAGGAAAAATAGAAATGAGTCTGAAAGATCCAAATTTAACAAATTCTGAAAAAAGGAAGCGCATTGCAATCGTCATCGCGAACCCTGCTCAATCCACAACCACGGGCTGGCCAGTCGGATTTTGGTGGAGTGAACTCACCCACCCCTACTTTGAATTCGTGGAGAACGGGTACGAAGTCGAAGTCTTTAGTCCTTCCGGCGGCGCCTGCCGGGCTGATGCAATGAGTGACCCAAACGATCCGAGCGGCTATTCCAGCACCGATCTAATCACTCAGGGCTTCGTTCATACTCCGAAACTCATGGAACTCATCGAGAATACGCGTAAAGCGGAGGAGATCGACACTCAAGCCTTCGACGCGATCGTTGTGGCCGGAGGACAAGCACCGATGTTTAATTTCGAGACCGCCACGGGGCTTCACAAGAAATTCGTTGAGTTCTATGAATCTGGAAAAATCGCGGCCGCTCTCTGTCACGGTGTCGCGATTCTAAAATACGCGAAACTTTCTAACGGACAGTGGCTTGCGAAGGGAAAAACGGTCACTGGGTTTGCAAATGTAGAAGAAGATTTCGCGGATGAAGCTGTATGGAGCATGAAACTCCTTCCACGAGGAAAACATGTGATGCCTTGGCGGATCGAAGATGAAATGAAGAAGATTGAAGCGAACTATATCCAATCGGGCGCATGGCGATCCTTCGCGGTAAGAGATGGAAACCTGATCACCGGTCAGCAGAACTTTTCTGGACTCGAGACCGCGAGAGAAATCATTCGAGCTCTAGGGAGTGGATGATCCCCGCTTGAAAGGACCGCACATTCCGTCAGGAGAATTACTGGCCGATCAAATAAAACTCATCCACGTACGCCAGTCCAGAGGATGCATCCTTATAGGTCCAGATCTGAAGACGATCTGTGCCGATTGGACAGAGAGCAGTGGCGGTCTTCTTTTTGTAGCTCGTTGAGGAGAACGACACACTCGAATTGAGAAGTCGTGTCGTCCCCTTAAAGCACGCGAGTCCGACATAAACTTTCGTTCCTGACTTACTGACGCGCGCCCAAGCACTGACGGAATATTTTCGATTTGAAGCAGATGAAATATCCTGGGCTCGCCCGCCGGCTGAAGTATTCAGTTCGAGTGCATAAGAACCCACTCGCGGACTGATGAGAACGGCGCGAGAGGTGGCATCGGACCATGCGTTCCATCCTGTTAAGCCCGCCTCGAAACCAGGGTTCACGATTGGAACCACGTTCGAAACGGGAGTACCAGTAGGCAGCGGCGTCGCCGTAGGCGCTGGAGTTGCCGTAGGCGCCGGAGTCGCGCTAGGCCCTGGTGTGGCCGTCGGCCTTGGCGTCGAGGTCGGAGCCGGAGTCGCAGTCGGTAAAGGCGTCGCCGTAGGCGCTGGAGTTGGGGTCGGCATCGGCGTCGAAGTAGGAAGAGGAGTGGCGGTCGGTGCCGCAGTCGGCGATGGTGCTGCCCCTCCTACGTACTCATACGCTCCTGCATCCCTTAAACCATCAACCTGATTTCCGACGCTATCACGCGTAAGCGAAACATTCTGGAAGCCACTCGGCAAACTTAGAGCCGCTCCAAAATCGACGGCTGGCGAGTTACTCACTAATCGTAAATCCCAACTCTGCGGCACTCCAGCCGTGGAAATGAACAGAGGCGATGCCCCTACAACCCTCTCAGAAGGATTCACTGAAAGTCCGGTCCCAAATCCCAGAGTAGTTCCGGTGGTTCGATAGATGTTATTTTCGTGAAAAAATTTCGAATTCTCAGCACTCGACCTCTTAACAGGAACGTCCTTCTCAAGAAAAAAGATATTATTTCGAAGATCAAACACGGGAACCGGAGGTGTTACACCACCACTATAAGCCACGAGTGCGTTCGAACTGAACAAGCTCTCCGCTGTTTCTACAACCGTGTTCTGGTAGTACATCACGTTGGAAACATCGGTCGCGAACACGCCGGACAAACTCGCCCAAGTTAAGCTGCCGTTATTAACGAACACATTATAAGCAAGAAGCGTGTCGTAGGAGGAAGCTTGTCCCCCGCTTCCGATCTCCATAACTCCGTCACACTCTGTGACATAATTATAGAGAATACGATTTCGATTCAAACCGATCAGGCCGCCATACGCTTCGATCGCGCCGCCATTATTTCCGAAATCGTATGAATGGGCCCAATTTCCTTTGAAGTAATTGTACTGGATGGTGTTGTCGTTACCGCTGATGGTAACACCGTTTGCACCGTAGTCTTCCCATTTACACTTTTCCGCAGCACACTGATAGGGTTGAGAAGGCGCAGCGCTGTATTCAGTATCAACTAAGTTTAAAAGATCAACAAAGGTACTCCTTTCAACCAAATTCCAACTTCCGTTGATTACAACTCCGAGTCCGACCTTCGAAAAGTCACAGTTTCGGATGGTGTTATAGTTATTATAGTTTTCGTTATACATCCCGAGATAGATCGAAATCCCTTGATTCGCGGGAGTCAGCTTATCTTTTGGATCAAAACTCGGATCGGTGAAATTTAAGTTCTCAAATACGATGAAGTCTACTTTTTGAAAATCAAATAGAATGCGTTTATCTGGCTGATAGAAGGGTGAAGTCGAATATGCCGGGTAAAGAAACATGGGCTTCGGAAGCGTGGCATCCCCATAAGCTCCGAATGTAATCGGGGCGACTGATGTTCCAGACGGAGCGGTACTACCCCAGGCATTCCACCAGCGAAGCGTGCCCACGAACTGGTCACCGCGTTTGAATAGAATACGATCCCCAGGGAGAATTGAATTTCGCGCACTTTGAACTTTAGCGAGCGATTTCCAAGGAGAGGAAATCGAAGTACCGAGATTTGAGTCGTTACCCCCCGACGCAGACACGAAATAGTCGACAGCGTAAGAAGAATGGATCGAAACGAATACGAATAGACTCAGTAGAAATTTCATTCCCCACCCCTTACCCCTACCCATAAGAATAATATCCAGATGCGGGACCGAAAATGCGTCATTCCCGCCACAGGCCTGTACCTTCATTTATAGCATCTCAGAGCGGCCTTATTTCGCTAAGAAAGGAGCAAAAATATCGCTCAACTTCCTGAATTTTCTGTGTAAAACGCCGAATCTTCGGTTAAATCGAAGCCATCATGAAGCCATCGCGCCTAATCATATCCACCTTATTCCTCACATCTCTTTCCACCTACGCAAACCAGCGCCAACCCTGGGACTCCACCCTCGATTCAATCACTGCAAATTTCGAGGAAATGTACTCCTTCAAAGATCATAAACGCACCCTTTTCGGATGGGATCTCGGAACCGAAATTCAGAACGTTCGGGCGAGACTTTCAAACGTTAACCCCCAGGATCCGCAGGCAGCACGCGACGCGCTTATACCCTTTTACCATTCTACACGGGATATTCACGTCGGCGCCCAATTCAAAACCGCGTCCATCTACTCAAACACCCGACTTCCCTTCAGCGTTCGGAGCGCCGACTTCGAGCACTACTTCATCATTAGTATCGATCGGAAGGCGATGCCGGCAGAACTCTACCCTTTCGAAATCGGTGACGAGCTCCTCACGGTGGACGGAAAATCGGTGAAAGAATGGGTCGCCGAATATCTGCCGCTCACGTTTGCTCAAGAACGCACTCAGCATGCGCTTGCTGAACGGTTAGCGTTCTCGCGATCGGAATCTGTCGGACTTCCCCTGAAATTTGGAACTGCGGTATTCGAAGTTCGCCGCCAGTCGACGAAGAATATTGAAAGCTTCACAACCAGCTGGATCGCGACTGCGAAATCGCCCGCTCAGGATACATCGAAAAGACGGCACCGGCTCCGCAAGGGTGAGCTCCTCTTACCTGAGGACTCGCTAGATGAATTCGTAGGGAACTCTCCAAACGACCAAGAACCCGAAGTTCCGATTCGAAATTATGGATTTCGCGGGGCCAGAAAACCTTTTTTCGACTCACTCGGCGCGGTTACCTGGCAGTCCCAGGACACCGACCCTTTTTACGCTTACGTCTCGACTCTCCCGAATGGAAAGAAACTCGGTTTCATTCGCGTTCCAACTTATTACCCCGCAAACATTAAAACCGTGATGGTACCGGCCTTCCGCGCGGTCGTTGATCGCTTCGTAACGGAAAATATTTCGGTTATGGTGTACGATCAGGCGAATAACGGCGGCGGATCCTTCCTCTACACTCACGATCTCTTGGGCTCTCTCATCGATCGCCCTGTGGAAGAACCGCTCAATACTGAATGGATCGTGAATCAGATGCACCACGAGATGGGCGTCAACTGGGCCGATCTCAAAGTGATGGCAGAAAAAGCGCTCGTGAATCGCGCTGCATTTGACAGGATTCAGCGCCTCTTCGATGACAAAATCTTAGATTCTGATTTTCTGCGCGACTACATCCGGCTCTGTGACCACATG
>CAYOJT010000226.1:4242-5063 GCA_964404365.1 uncultured Bacteriovoracaceae bacterium | reverse complement strand
TTGAAAGCTCTATCCACTTTTCCTTCGAGTTTCGAACGGCATCAAAAGAATTATTCAGGAGATTCAATAGAACCTGAGATAACTGCACAACTTGTCCATAAATCTGTGCACCCCCAGAATCGTCTTGAATCCTGAGTTCGACACCATAACTCTTAAAGTGCTCCCCACACAAGGCCACCGTACGCTCAACAAGATCAGCCGATAAAAATATTTCCGAGGAATCATTGCGAGCATCGCGAGAAAAACTCTTTAGTCCCGTAATAATTTTTGCGATCCGATGCCCAGTTTCAACAATACTTTTTAGGCCCGCAGCGATGTTAGGACTAGGACTTTTTAATTCTTCATTCTCCATCTCCATGAGTTCAGCTCGAAGAATCATCGCCGCCAAGGGCGTATTGATTTCATGTGCAATTCCACCCGCCATTTCTCCGAGTGCGGCCATTTTAGAACTGTTAATGATTAAGGCTTGGGCCTTCTCTTTTTCTTTGATTTCTAGGACGATCTGTTGATTTATTTTTTCAAGTGCGACGCGGTTGTCAAAGTTCATTAACGCCTGAGAAGCAAGTGGTATAAAACGCGTGGCCAGTTTCAGGTGCTTTTCAGCGAAATGACCGCGCTTCGTGTGAGTGCAGATCAGAATTGCGGATGGATTCTCTCTCAGCATCACATGCAATGCTGAACTGACGCCTTCGCGAACAGATACGGGCTGTCTCTGCCAGAGGGGAACTTGTGCGACATCAAAATAAGCTGAAACTTTTCGCAAAGAGCCAGTCAAACTTTCTGTTTCTCCCGAAGGCCACGAAAACTCATGAAATCGCTCG
>CAYOJT010000226.1:796-4232 GCA_964404365.1 uncultured Bacteriovoracaceae bacterium | reverse complement strand
TCTGAATCAGGATCAATGCATTTTCAAAGCCGATTTGTTTTTTCAATATCTCGAGGAGGTTCTGAAACATTTCATTTTCGTCTCTGAAATGTGTCAACGCATAGAGCCCATCCAAGAGAACTTCGGCTTCTGCTCTTGATTCTGTTTCTCTTTCATTCGCCCGTTGTAAATCGAGCAGGAGCTCGCGCAGCTCTTCGGATTCATCGCGCTTTTTGGATGAGCCTGGTGGTTGAGATCCCTGGGTGCTCATTTCTTATTTTCCAAAGAGCAACACGGAAATCATCAAGTTTCCGTGGCGATTTTCACCACCTAAAAAGCATCCTTGTTCTCCAAAGGTAAATGCCCCGAGAAAGGGAACACCCTCGCCTAATCCGTTTTTTAGGCTCGAGACAACTTCCGACATTCGATCTTTCACGGTGAGCATACACCCGGCGCAGTAAATGATGAGCGCACCGGAGATTTTTCCAGGATCCATCTGCCCAGACCGAATTGCGGATTTCACGACGCGCTCGGCCCGGTAAACAAGCGCATCCACACTCCCCTGCATAAGAAAAACCTCGTCACCCGTCGTGACTTCGCTGAACATCGACATGCTCTTATCTGGCAAAACACTATCGGGATGCGAAAGTTGGTAATAGCTCACACTACCCGCGGACCCCACAACCCGACCTAAGGGAAAGAGTGAACTCTTCATCAAGATATTTCCGCCCTTAATGGTCTCATCGGAAATACCGCCGCCGATCCATTCGTTGTAAAATTCCGCGGCGGGACGATGATTGAGTTCTTGAATGACACGCCCTGATCCCTTCGTGACCGTGGCCTTCTTATCGGTTGGGTCATAGCCACTATGAAAGGAAAACGCGACGCCCTTAGAAACAAAGAGCGCGCTAACGACTACTGCATTTTTGAAAACCGCGCCATTTGCAAATTGTTTCCACTCACCACTGACGGTGTTGTCGCCAGAACTCCCCCCACCAATAGGGACATTCGGACCAAAAAAATCGCCGATACCCTTTAAGATGGACTCCTCATTTCCTGGCGCCCCCATAATCCATACCATGCTTGGGATTTCACCGACGCGCTTAGCCTGCTCCAGGGCCTTCCGACTCGCTTCAAATGCCGCTTGTCGCGGATCTGTTCCGAGTTCCATGACCCCAACACCATAGCTTCCCGCCGGATCAGACAACCCCAAAAGACCTACGCCTCTACCGTCACTACAATGAAATCCCTGTTCGGTCATAACGCCCACACAGGACGTTCCGCCGTGGATAGGAATATTCGGCGCAAGCTGACGGAGCGTCCTTATTAACTCATCAGCATCATAGGTTACCGAAGCATGCAGACCAATCCAGTTCGGCAAAACGTCTCCGAAGTCGCTCTTTAATTTTTGATAGGCTTCTGTGATCGCGACGCGCGGGTCAGAGTGGGTTGAATGGGCGGAAGCTAATTTCATCGAAAGTCCTTGATCGAAAGAGTGTAAATAACTGTCGATGTGATTTTACTTCGAGTGGTAAATAAGCGGCTAGAAGTATTAGCCGCATTCATTGAAAACTAAATCTGTAAAAGGAGAGCGCCAGAAAGTTATCACTCAAGAACACGAAGCACCGCACAAATGAGACCGAGAAAAATCGAAACAAACCCCCAATCGAAATCTAGACGGATATTCGGCACTCACCCTAAAATCCGTCTAGATCAGGAGATTTACTCAGCCGTCACCCGCATCGAGCCCAGATAGAAAAAACCATAGGCATTCGTGTTGTTTGGGCCCTTACGCACAATGATCACGATCGAACCACTCGAGTCAGGCAGGACAGAGTTTAACACTGCCACCTTACTGGTGTTCTCCGAAACATTCAGATAATCGACGACCGAGTTTGCTCCTTGCGCGCGGTATTCCGTTTCTCGATTTTCTCCATTCACTCCCATCCGAGAAGCGAAAAGCTCAAAACGATAGCTCTTCGTTGGACTTAACCCACTCAGGACAACTCGAGCTTCAGTCGCAGAAAAACCATTCCAGTTCGCATTACTACCATAGAAGGAATCGTGACTCATTTCGCTACTAAATCCGGGCGCAGCCGGGCTTGAGGTCCCGTTGTAATTCACGCCGTTGAAGGGTCCTGTAAAATCTAGGCGCGCGGGTGTGAGAAGCCCAGTGCTGTTTACCAGAGAGCCGAAGGACCCTCCGCGCACAAGACTCGTGGGCACACGATTCAGTCCGGATGTTACTCCGCCATCGCCAATATCAATGACCAGTGTTCCAGACGTGAATGCACTTGGAGTCGGAGTCGGCAGGGCCGTAGGCGTCGGGCTCGGAGGGAGCGGAGTAGGAGTCGGTGAATTCACAGAGTCCACTACGCTCACTCGAAGTACGCCGATATAATAAAATCCGTAGGCATTTGTATTGTTTGGCCCCTTCTTTATGTCGATCGTGATCGTTCCGTCGGATCGCGGTCGTAATCCGCCAACCGACGCAACATTCATCGTGTTTTCTGCGACATTGAGGTAAACACTGATCGTTGTCGCCCCCCCGACCGTATACTGGGTTTCGCGATTTTCACCGTTGACACCCATTCGCGACGCGAAAAACTCGAAGCTATAATTCTTTGCGGGATTCAAATTCGAAAGCACGAGCTGAGCGCTCGGGGCTATCCCACCGTTGAATATAACGTCATTTCCGTAAAACGAATCTCGAGTTGCTTCACTTGAAAATCCAAGCCATCCGGCAGGCGATGTTGTCCCACTTTGGTTTACCCCACCAAATGGCCGACTGACTTTTAAGTTTGCCGTGAGTTTCTGACCCGAGACGCTTGTGAGTGGAATACTACCACCCGAAATTTTCGACTCATCCATCGAGTTCATTCCGGAAGCTGAAGTCCCAGAGCTTCCAAAGTCGACTAATACTGAGCCAAAATCAAAAGCTACACCATTCGGAAGAACGGGCGTTGGGGAAGGCGTCGGAGTTGGGGTAGGAAGAACGGTGACAGGAGTCGGAGTTGGCGCGATCACTCCCGTATTCGACCAGGTCCAGAGCCATTTCCAGACGTCAGGATTTTCATAGGATTGAACCCAAACATTGTGGCCCCCATATCGGTAAAGAGTCATTCGTACCGAGGTGTCATGATCGAGCGAAGTGCTCGAGTTTCCCTGTATCCAAGAGTGGTCATCCCGCGAAGTCGAATAGAAGGCAGTCCAGTCTACAGTCGTGTTCCGATCGTATCCCGTCATAATATCGGTTGTGGTTCTCGTTACGGAATTCACGTTCGTGATCGTCTCATTTACGCTCACGACGCCGTCATCCATGGCGTGAAATGCCCATACGCCCTTGCCCAGAAATTTCGAGATGTTCGAGTTGACCCAAGTCGCCCCACAGATCGGAATAATCGCAGCGACTCGATCCGGATAGGCGGCTGCATAATCCCAGGTTCCGCCACCGCCC
>CAYOJT010000226.1:0-786 GCA_964404365.1 uncultured Bacteriovoracaceae bacterium | reverse complement strand
CCCGTAATATAGAGTCGAGAAATATCCGCAGCCGGATAGGTCCGATAGAGATAATCCACAAAACGATCGATGTAAGACGAGTCCCACCAGCCAGCGCTTTGGGGACTAATCACGATCGCAGGGAAACTCCAGCCCTGCCCCACCATCTTCGGGGGACCATTATTCAAAACCTTCCCAAGGTCAGTGGTCCCATTACCGGTTTCCCCTAGCCCATGCAGGTAGATCAGGATTGGAAATTTCTTCGAACTACCCTCGACGTAATCTGAAGGCAGGTACTCGGCATAACCGTAAGGGGAAAGTCCGCCGGTCTGAGAGCCTGGAACCAGAACCTGGCGCCCCGGTCCGCCGTAATACGCACTGGCATCTTGAACGAGCGTAACAGCTGTTAGAAACAGAAAGAGGAACCAAGTCTTCATACCCCACAACCCCTCGTGACCTGAGGTAATCAGTTTCTCCAATCTTTTTCGAAGGTGGAATGTGTCGAATGGGACAGCATGGAATTATTAATCCCTCTTCATTTTCTGCTCATTTTTCCATCTTTTTCTCAAGTAGGTGATAGTTATTACGCTCAGTTGTAAACCCTATTTTTGGCGGTTAACGGAAGAAACCAGGCGTTCAATACGACCCTATGGAAACGCAGTTTAGCTCAAAGAATAGCTACAGAAATCGCGGTTTTCTGTCACCGAACAACTCCGTTTAATGGCTTTCAGGCATTATACTCAGGGCAAATGAATATCGATCAGATTCGGCTGAACTTTAATCCCGACTCGATTCTTGCGCTGAATA
>CAYOJT010000225.1:0-5156 GCA_964404365.1 uncultured Bacteriovoracaceae bacterium | reverse complement strand
CGTTTACCATTACGTGACGGCCTATCTCTTAGGCCCACGGATCGAGAAGCTCGAAATTAATCCTTTCGGGCACACTCGTTACGATGAAGTTCGCTTGAAAAAAGGTCGCTAAGGCTGCGGCTGCTATTTCTTTAGAATTTGAATCACCGACCACTGGCGAACGCCTTGGCCTTCTCGACGGTAGCTGTGAAATTTTGGACCACGAAGATCCATATCGCAGTAGGTGCAGTGATCGAGTAAATCAACTCCCGAAAATCCCACGCGTTCGAGTTCCGCGGCATTCAAAGTTGGAAGGTCGAGCTTTCTTTCGGATGGGATCATGTTTTCAGGATCGTAATACGAGAATGTAGTTTTGAACTTTTCGATCAAGTCCTCGCCCACCTGATAGCAGCAACCACCGATGGCAGGACCAATCGCTGCCACCCAGTTTTTTGGGTCGTCGCCCCGGTTTTTCAGGTCACCCGCGAACTTTTCAATGATCTTCGCAAGTGTTCCGCGCCAGCCCGCATGAATCGTCGCGACTGCCTTCCCATCTTTTCGTGCCATTAAAATGGGACAACAATCCGCGCTGATGACTGCGATCGGGTTTGTGGTTTGAGTGAACATCCCATCGCATTCTCCGAGAGCCTGATTCGGTTTTTCGATCACGGGAATATTTACGCCGTGAACCTGATTCCACTGCGGCTTGGTCGCGACCCAAGTTTTCAAGAACTTTGTGGGAACCGGGTCGAGGCGTGACCCGAATCCATGAATGATGTTCGGAATATCTTGAAAGATCTTGCTCTCGAAAGTGGCCATAAATCCGATTTTATCGGTAGTTCGCTAGTCCGTCGAGTAAACGTTGGAAATCGAGGGGCGGTTTCGCAGTGAATTTTAATGGCTCACCGGTGATGGGATGACGGAAGCCCAGCGTCGCAGCGTGAAGAGCCTGACCAGGAAGTTTTTCGACGAGTGCTTGGATGTCTTTAGGGAGAGCCTTCCACTTCGGTTGATTTGACGTGGGGGTGCCATAGAGAGGATCGCCCAATATCGAGTGATGGAGTGCGGTCAGGTGTACACGGATCTGATGGGTGCGGCCCGTTTCGAGTCGCGCTTGAATGAGACTTGCGAAAGGTTTCTGGGTGGCAATTCCGTAGGCCTCCCTACGCGAAAAATGAGAAATCGCTTTTCGGCCCTCTTTCACCTCAATCGACATCTTCATTCGGTCGTTTGGATTTCGTCCGATTAAAGTCTCGAGTCGAAATTCGCGCCCCTGCCAATCTGGGGCTCCGTAGCAGATCGCCCAATATTCGCGGTCAATGTCGTGTCGAGCGAATACTTCCGCGAGTTTAACGTGGGCTTCGTCCGTTTTCGTGATCACCAAAGCACCGCTTGTATCCTTATCGATGCGATGAACGATTCCGGGTCTTAGCACTCCGCCAATTCCGCTTAAGTCTTTTACATGGTGTAGAAGCGCGTGGACCAGAGTTCCCGTTTTCTGTGTTTCGCTTGGGTGTACGGTTAGCCCCGGTTGTTTATTTACGACAATGAGGTGCGCATCTTCGAATAGGATATCGAGCGGGATATTCTCAGGAACGAGTTCCAAGCTCTGAACGGGCGGGAGTCTCATTTCGATGCGATCTGAAAGTAAAATGCGCTCAGACGCCCTCAGTTTTTTTCCGTTTCGCGTGACTCGATCTTCATCGAATATTTTTTTCAGCTGGCTTCGCGACAAGGAGCGCGGCGTTCCACTCCAGGAGCCTTCCTCGCTTTCGAGTGCATCTAAAATCGCCTGATCTGCGCGCAGGGTAAGGTCTACGGTGGATTCGGATTTTTGGGGTTCATCCAAAATCCAAGTCCAGAGCGTGTCTTGAGGCGTACTCATGCAGAACTTTGTCGTTTATTGAAACGGGAGAGGTAAGCTGCTGCGACTCTATCGCCCGGGAGTCGAAGGACTTTGCTAATTTGATGGATAAAGCCTCGAACGAAAACGGCAGCAGGTAGTTTTTCGAAATTTTCTTCTTCGATTGCCACGAGGTACATCTTTGAAATCTTCGTGTGATCGTGAATGTCGTCCATCGAGTAGCGGCGAAGTTCGCGGACTTTTCTTAAGAAGGAACCTCTCCACTCGGTTTCCTGGTCAATCTGCTCTTGAATGGCGTCGAAAGCACTTTTCGCCTGCTGAAATGCTTGAGTATCCACTGTTCGGCGAGTCGGGAGTTGTCGTCGTTCCGAGGTAACACCAGCCGAACTCGGCTGAAGCACTTGTGCGGAAGTCGAGCCCAGTGCCGCGGACATAGAATGATCTGCTGCTTTTGGGAGTGCCTTCGATTCTTCGGTGAGACCCGGGACATCCTTTTTAGCGGGTCCTGCTAAATCAAAGAAGCTTGATTCTGGCCGTGATACTTTTCCGGTTCGATCATCCGAGCTTGAACCAAAGATTGAACTCTCTCCGAAATCGGTCGTGGGTGGGACCAGAAGGTCGAGGTCGTCGCCATTTTCCATGGGTGGAGTGCGATCGATGGAGACGATTTTGTCCGAAACCGAAGCGAGGATGCCATGGCGTTCATCGTATTCACGGCGCAGATCTGGATCGGAGAGGACTTGATAGGCTTCATCGATCTTCGCGATCATGTCCTGGGTGTCCGTCGCATCCATCACAGAGTAAAGCGCGATGTTGTCCTTTTTATAAGACTGTTTCAGGCGTTGATAGGAAGTACGAACATCCGTCGCGCTTGCGTCGGAGCGAATCTCGAGAATGTCGTAATACGTGGCTTCCGTATTGAAGATCATGGGAGAGTTTTCACGTTTCCGTGTTTCTTAATGAGAAAGTCGACGAGGCGTTCGATATTCGAAACCAGTTTCGAGTTCGGAAACTCAAGCATGACGGGGCGTTTTCGGCGAATCGCCTGCCAAACAGAGCTGTCGTAATCGAGGTAGCCTAAGTAATCGACATCAATTCCGAAATATTTCTTACAAACCGTCTTCACTGAGAATCCGATTTCAATATCGGCGTGTGTCCGAACCTGGTTTACGATCAGTTTCGGTTGAAAACCTTCTATCTGCGACTTGAGGAGTGTGCCCACTTCAGGGTGATCGCGCATCACTGCGCGGTAGAGGTCGCTAGGAGAGCGAATGCCTTCATTGTTTTTTGCATCCATCGCAAGCTCGACGAGCTTGTGAATCGATTTCAGTTTCTGATCGTTCATGATGCGTCGGTAGTAGACGCTCTTGATGAAGCGGTATCCGTTTTCGATCGAAGTCGGTTCTGGAAGCATCGTGACGACGCCGATGTCTGCCTGAATGAAAAAGTCTAAGGTGTGATTCGAAGTTCCTGCGCCGAGGTCGAAGATGACGTAGTCGTAATCGACGGAGCGGATTTGTTCCAAAAAGCGCTTTTGGTTGTACTCAGAGATGTTCGTGATCCCGACCGAGTCTTGAGCGCCGCTCATGAGGTCGAGTTTCGGGATACTGGTTTGGGTGATGCAATCTTGAAGGCTCGAAACACGTTCAACGAAAAAATCGTTCAGTGTTTGTCGGGGAAGTTCAACGCCGAGAGTAGTGTGAAGGTTTGCGCCACCGAGATCGAGATCGACGGCTAGAACTTTTGCGCCGGTGCGTGCGAGTGCGATGGAAAGACTGGAGGAGATCAGGCTTTTTCCAACTCCACCTTTTCCACCACCGACAGCCCAAACTTGTCGCACGCGTGACCCGCGCGGAAGGTAAGTTGGATCAGTTTTTTCGAGCGTACCCATCATGGATCGTCTCCCCTAAACAGTCTCTAATAGAATAACTCAGCTTTCCGCCGTGCATAGTGGGCAAAAGATATCCTGCGTAGAGAGCTTCGCAGTTTATTGACGGCAAAGGTAAAACTTGCTCGTTGATTGACGCTTTTAACGACGTAAAAAATGTTCAACAACCCCTGTGAAAAATGCACCGCATTAAGTGATTGGAATGACGACTGATCCTTCATCACGGAGGCGGGGGAAAAAGATAAATACGCAGCGCGCTATGGTATAGCGGTTGCTGATAAATGCCGAAACGAAAGTATATAAGTATTTGAAACCCTGAAGAAATTGAATGGGCCGAAGAATCGAATCATTACATTTACGCTCTGACCTGCACCTCACTCGCAAGATCTGGCACATGTTCATGGGCTTGATGATGGTGGGAGTTTATCTAGCGGGGCTCACTCGTCAGGAAGCGGTTCAAATCTTGGGATTTTTTCTAGCACTCGACTTGGCTCTCGAGACCGCCCGCCTTCGCTCCGAGAGTTTGAATGAGAAGATCATGAAAATGTGGGGACCGCTCATGCGTGCAAGCGAGCGCGACTCTTATTCTGGAACGCCTTATTACATCGCGGCTGCGCTGATCGCGATTGCGATATTTCCGAAGACGATTGCCGCACTTTCCATCGTGTTTTTAGCGGTGGGTGACCCGATTGCTTCACTTTTTGGGATTCTTTATGGCGATCGCAGCATTCGGTTTTCGAATGGGAAGAGTCTGATCGGTACCGCTGCGGGGATGATCGCGTGCAGTTTGGCTGCGATCGCATTTCTTTCAGTTCTCAATCACACCCAGGGGATGGGCCTGAGCCGAGACCATATGGTGATTCTTTCTGTCATCGGCGGCGTCGCAGGGGGTGGAGCAGAACTCCTCCCGATGGAGGTCGATGATAACTTTGCGATCCCCGTCGTTTCTGGATTCGTTCTTTGGATCGTTTATATGATCATGGGAATTTCGACGTTCTAGAAGCATTCTCTCGCCCACAAAATACCCGTCTAAAATAGTCTTATATTTAAGCCCAAAACGGCGCTAATTTGCATTCTTTGGCGCGTTGAGTTATTTGACCCTGTAAGAATTATCCGCCACGAAATTGGCGATCGAAAACGGCCCGCTAAGTCATGAATTTCGCTGAGAAGAGTGGCAGGATAGAGTGGTACGGGGATTGCTCAATAAAGGGTGGAATTGATTAACGCCGGGGGGCGTTTTAGGGATGAAAATCCAGGGGAATCTCAAAATCCGTGAACTCTTTTTCACATCGCTGATTTCAGCGAGTGTGGTGCTCCTGCTCATCCCAGCGTCTCAGGCATCGGTCACGGATGTGAGCTCGGAAGTGAATCGCGCCCCAAGCTCGAAAAGAGCGGCGCGCTACCGAATGAAACGAGCCATCCGTC
>CAYOJT010000224.1:0-5166 GCA_964404365.1 uncultured Bacteriovoracaceae bacterium | reverse complement strand
CGATCCGGTTCATCGTCTCGTTTCCTTCGGGGAGTGATTTCACTCGGAAGAAAAAGAAGGCTGCGAAGAGAAGTCCGATGATCCCGATGATGGGGGATGCGTTCGTCCAGAATGTCGATTGAATGGAGTTGAATCCGCTTTCCATGAGAGATGGGTCCTTAATAATAGTGCAAAGCGCGCGTCGATCAGCCCGCCTTGTCAGTTTTGTCCTAAACTACAGGAATAGAGAGGAGTTACCCGAATCCGACTCGATTCATCAAGGAAAACCTAATACTATAGAGGGAAGTTTGCAGGATCCTTGATGAAAACCATTCCTAAACCGCAAAAAACCGCCCTCCCAATTGACGCGATCCTTCCGCGGCTTGCTGACGCGATGCGAAGCCACTCAGTCGTTCTCCTGGCCGCCACTCCAGGTTCGGGAAAAACGACGCGGGTTCCTTGGGAAATTTCGCGCACAACTGAAGGTCGCGTATTGGTGCTTGAACCCAGGCGATTGGCGGCCAAGTTATCGGCCGAGCGAGTGGCCTTTGAAAACGGCGTCGAAGTCGGCGGACGAGAAGTCGGGTATCATTTTCGATTTGAGAAGAAGCGAGGTCCCGACACGAAGCTAACCTTTCTCACCGAAGGGATGCTGCTGAAGGAGTGCCTCTCGAATCCTACGCTCGCGGGAGTCGACTGTGTCGTCTTGGATGAGTTTCATGAGCGTCACCTTCAGGGGGATGTCGCTCTTGCGTACTTAAGAGCACTCACAAAGACGTCGAGACCCGATCTTAAGCTCGTAGTCATGTCGGCGACACTCGAACTCCAGTCGCTCGAAAATTATTTTAAAGAAGACTGCATCCGAATCGAAGTCGAAGCGCCGCGCTTTCCGATCGACATCCGTCATTTCGAAGCGGATCGAAGATCCGATGGTCGGGAAGAGCGTTTAGAAGATCGAATGTTAAAGGTAGTTCTCGCTGCGCTTGACGAACCAGATTCCGATCAGTTCGGAGATATGCTCGTCTTTCTTCCGGGGATGGCAGATATCCGGCGACTCGAGGAAAAACTTTCGCAGCGCTTGAACCGCGAAGTGGATATCCTTCCGCTTCACGGTGAACTCACTCGAGAAGAGCAGGATCGAGCGATTCAGCCTTCCAAAAAAAGAAAAGTCATCCTCGCCACTAATATCGCGGAAAGTTCGCTCACCATTCCGGGCGTTAATACGGTGATTGATTCCGGGCTCTCGCGAGTCGGGATGCTTGCGCATTGGTCAGGGCTCCCGCGTTTAGAGACAAAATCCATTTCGCGCGCTTCCGCCATTCAGCGTGCCGGTCGTGCGGGACGAACGGGGCCGGGGCGTGTTTTCAGAGCCTACGGAAAAGCGGATTTCGAAGGTCGATCCTTTTCGGATCAGGCAGAGATTCATCGCGCCGATCTCTCGAGCGCTTTTTTGGAATTGATTGAGCTCTTAGAAAAGGCAAATCATGATTTACGAACCCTTCCCTGGTTTGAGGAGCCTTCTCGCGAAAGGTGGTCTGCGACTGAGAGCTTACTGCTCCGCTTAGGATTAAGCGAAAAGGTGGGCGAGGGTTTTCGTGTGACGAGTCTTGGACGGCAGGCGCTTTCGATCCCGCTTCCTCTGAGACTTTCGGTGGCGCTTCTCGATGGAATTCAGCGTGGCGTGGGAGAAGAGGCGGCGCGGGCGGCGGTCGCTCTTTCCGAAGAAGAGGACTTAGGGCTTGATTTCATTGAGGGCGTTAAGCGCTATCGAGTGGAGGGTTTTGTGGCGCGAAGAATTTACGAGCGTCTTCAGCCGCTACTGAGGGGAGTAAAACGAAGCGAGGACATCGATCACGATCTCGCTCGATCTCTCCTCTCGGGATTCCCGGATCGAGTCGGGAAGAAGCGGGGTACGGATCTCGTTTTGTCGTCGGGCGGAGCAGTCGCACTCGATGTGGAATCGACGCGAAATGGAGCGCTCGTTTCTAGCCACGAACTTTTTCTCGCACTTGATGTGTCGGAGTCGAAGCATTCGAATCAAACGCGAGGTCGGATGCGGGTGAAGTCGCTCGTTCCGCTTGAACTCGAGTGGCTGATGGACTTACCGAATACCGTATTTACTGAGACTCGCGCGCGCCAGTTCGATGAATCGCGCGGGCGATATTTCGATGTTGAAGAGTGGAAGTACGGCGATCTTCTTTTGGAGCGGACGACTCGTGAGGTGCAAGCTGAATCGAATACTGGGGATTCCGCTTCCTTTCAGGCGCTCTGGGAAGCGTGGCTGAAACGAGAAAGTGAGCAGGCTCCGGTTGAAGAGCGGGAACGGTGGAACTCAGCGCTCCTTCGAGCGAAATTCGCTCTTGAAGTCGAGCCTGAGTTATTCGGAGATCGAACTTTTCAGACGGTCATACGAGATACGCTTGAAGCGATCTTTTCGGGTGCCACGCGCCTAAATGAACTCCCGAACTTTAGCGAAACCTACGAGACCTATCTCGATCCCGCACTTCGTTTGAAGTTCGAGGACCTCACTCCCGAATTCATCTCTCTCCCAGGTCGAAAGCGAACTCCCGTGATTTACCAAGAAGGCGTCCCTCCGCGGGTTGAATCACGGATGCAGGATTTTTTTGGTTTAAAAGACGCTCCGAAAATTTTGAAAGGCCGAAAGAAATTAAGCCTTCATCTGCTCGCCCCGAATTACCGGGCGATGCAGGTCACCGAGGATCTGAGTGGTTTTTGGGTCAGGCATTATCCGGCCCTCCGAAAAGAGCTCATGCGAAGGTATCCCCGCCACAAATGGCCGGAAGATCCGCTGACTTTTGTTTTTGAGAAGAAATGAGTTTTTAGTGAGGGCCGACTTCGTTAATGACTCCGTTATCGAAGTCATAGATACGAATCATAGCATCGTAGAGTTTGCACTTTGCCCATGAGCAGGGGAGTGGCCCGCAGGCGTCGATGATATCTTGATCAAGTTCGCTTCGCTCAGTCGTTCCCTGAGCTTCGTGCGCGTAATCTTTTCCGTCGCCTTTCGAATGAAGGACGCATTCGATGGTATTTCCGCCACCGCGAGTGCCGTTTCCGCCACTGGCATGATTTTCCTCGGGGTCGCCCGCGAATGAGACTTGGGAAATAAATAGGGTAAGTACAGCAACACCGGCCACTTTCAAGCGCAACAACATAACCCCTGGAGTAGCGACATTTATGCCACTGATCCAGGGCTGGGGGCGCATATATCCGTTTTAAGGGCGGCTCTTTGAGAAGGCTCGTGAATCTTTTACTGGGTGGGATGTCTAAGATTTAGACGGGCCCGATGAGGCCACCTCGAATGCATGAACCGCAACGTGATAGATGCGGTCCTTATCAGCGCTCTGTGAGGGCAGATCCCCAATCTGATCGAGGAACTTGTAAACTAGCGAGCGTAAGCCCTCGAGTTGACTCGTATTGAGCGCAAGCGTTTCCGAGCCAGAAAAGCGTCTGTCAGGATCCTGATTTAAGATCGCGTCGTCGATTCGCTTTAGGTATTCGCGATAATAATGTCTCATCGCGGGATTTGGTTCCGGTGAGTCGACGAGGGTGCGGGTTTCAAGCCGCTCGAAGTATCCCTCGTTATCCCGTTTTAACCATTTCAAGTTATGAAGTCGGTTCAGCGCGTCTTCCGCGATTTTTGGATCAATCTTCAGTAGTTTTGCTGCAGCTTCCGCGTTGATTCGAACTCCCTTAAGAAAGGGGAGTTCAAGGAGCACGGAATAATACCAGTCCGACACCAGGCTAAAGCGATTTAAATCGACCCTAACTTCTGACTCTTTCTTTCTAAAAGTTTGGATTTTCCTTTCGAAGAATTTTTTCTCATCGCGATTTTTTGCTTTTTGAAGCTGAACGAGGGTGGAGAGGTATTCGGTCTCAGATTCGCTGAGAGCTAGCTTGCCCGCAGTTTGTACGACGAGCGAAAGAGAAGGGTCGGCCTTCTCCTGGATTAATCCATTCAGTGTGGAGGGGGCGATTTCGAGTTTTCGTGCGAATTGTGCGGCCGAGAAACGGCGGTTCTTTTCTTGCGCAAGCTTCAAGTATTTCCGTAGGAATTCGCCTAAGCTTTTGCATTCATAAACGGAAAAGTCGCGCTTCATGCACTCATTATGACGGGTGTTTTCAGCTCCGCAATGCGTTTTTCGAGAACGTTTTTCACGACTGCGCTTTGGATTGATTCTGTAGCTGCAGTCAGGATGAAAACTTCCGTTTCGTGTGGTGTGAGGAGGAGGTGACTCGCGATTCCCTCGAGTGTTTCGATGGAGGGTGTTCGTGTGCGTTTCAGGATGGCATGAAGATAACCGTGGTTGAGCCCAAGACTGCGTGCAAAGGCTCGAAACGAGTAGCGGGGATTTCGTGCTTGGCGATCTACGAGAACGGCTCGTAAATAGTCGCGATAGTCGCTGAAATCGTTCAGTTCTGGGGTAGTTTCGAGGTTGGTCATATCTGGGCTCCTGTGACTTGATGCATCATAAATGAGCCGCTTCTGGAAACTGAGAGAAACCGAACCCTGATCGACGGAGCGTACGAAACTTTCGAATGGTGGCCCTTTACGAAAGGAGGGGCCCGTTTCAGCTCCTGCCACGCCATGAGGATAAGAATCCCAGCCTAAACCCCGATTTGTCGTTGCAGCCCAGAGCGTACTATAGGAGGAAGGTTCTATCGGAAATTCGGTGCGCCCCACGCCGAAAGGGAAAGTTTATGAAACAAATTGTAATCTCGATCTTCGCTCTACTCATGTCCGCATCGGGCGCTTTTGCGACCGATATCAGTTGTACGAACGCGACGGGTAATTTCACGTACTCCTTCTATTCCTATGCGGGCGGACCAGCGCCTGCCCCGGGTATGGTTTCGAGTCGAGAAATTTGGAGCGTGCAGGGACAGCCTCTGTTTCGCGAAACCCACTACTTCAGTTGTGCACGCGGCTCAGAAATGGAACTCTGTCCTCCGAGCGAAGAAAATATCATTGATCCTGATCTGACGATTCGGTTCATGGCGGGTACGGAAGTCATTCTGTGGGAGTCGAATCCACATGAACCGTGGATGAACGCGAAGAAGTACGTTGTCCAAGCGGAGATTTTTCGTCCATCCGGAAAGCCTATTCCCGTTTTCGGTCAAGCCCGATTTGATGACTATCTGATCTGCTATTTTGAAAACGTAATGCGA
>CAYOJT010000223.1:0-5191 GCA_964404365.1 uncultured Bacteriovoracaceae bacterium | reverse complement strand
CCGCAGCGGGAAGAAGAGAGGCTAAACCTTTACCAAGAGCTGGACGTGGATTCATTGGACTACACTCCTAAAGATTGAACGTCCGTGTGATTGGGTTTGAGAGCTGGCGGCGTCGCAAGGCCAGCTAATGAAGAAACGTCCTGGTTTCTTGATAAAAATTCTTTCGTGAAATTCATGTAGGCCGAGAAGCCCTTCGAATTCACATCATAAAGGAAGATCGGTTTTCCGTGACTTGAACACTCGGCGAGGCGGATATTTCGAGGAATGATGGAATCGTAAACCAAGGTGCCGAAGTGCTTACGAACTTCTTCAACCACCTGATTTGAAAGGTTTGTTTTAGAATCGAACATCGTCAGTAAGATTCCTTCTTCTTTCAAAACCGGATTCGTACTCATGCGGATGAGCGAAATGGTCTGCATGAGTTGAGAGAGTCCTTCGAGCGCAAAATATTCGCACTGAAGTGGAACAAGATAGCTGTCGGATGCGGTAAGCGCGTTGACCGTTAAGAGTCCGAGAGAGGGTGGACAGTCGATCAGAATAAAATCGTAGTCTGCTTTAATCTCAGAAATGGCTGTTTTTAGCTTCGATTCGAGCGCAAATGCAGCGACGAGTTCGATTTCTCCGCGCGCGAGATCCGCAGTTGCTGGACTAATCGAAAGACCATCGACTCCTGTTTTATGGATGGTTTCTGATAATTTGCACTCGCCGATGAGCGCATTATAGATGTTCGGTTGATTTGCTATTTCTTCACGAGCCACACCCAGAGCGGAAGATGCGTTTCCCTGTGGGTCGAAATCGAGTACGAGAACTTTTTTGTCTGCGAGGGCGAGGCCTGCGGCTAAGTTTACGGTGGAGGTGGTCTTACCCACGCCGCCTTTTTGGTTGATCAACGCTACTACTTTTCCCATGTCCGCGTTTCCTCTCAGCTTTTTATTTTACACACCGCATCCTCAAGATAAATAAATCCCCTTTGGACGCCCGCCTGACTCATCAGGCGTCCATTGGATTCTTGTGGTTGTGGTGGTTGGGTACTCATCGTACCCATGGAAAACTTTGTCTTATATAAAGAGTAAGCGTGGCTCTTCATTCGTGCAAGAAATATTTGCCGCTTTTTTTAAATTTTTGTTTTTTGTTCCACGTGGAACATTTTGAATCGCGTTTTGCTTAGTCGATTTTTTCTGCGCGCTATTTTCGGCGAAGTCGGATCAGCTTTCTGCTCTTTTTGTCGTCGCCAACGGAATATGAATACTCACCGGCGATTTCTAGTCGCTTCCTCTGACTGCTCAGTGAGAATTCACCCCACTCTTCCTCCCATTTCGGTCCCTTGAAGAGGATGAGAGTGTTCCACGTGGAACTTTTCGAAAGCCACGTGAACATTTTCGTAACAGTTCCGACTGCGCGCGACGTGATTGTGGAGATTTCTTTACCCCGGGATGAAATATATTCTTCCGCACGCTGATTAGTCGCACGCGCTGTACCTAAACGAAACTCATCGATAATGCGGGCCATAAAATCGGCCTTTGACGTCTCACTATCGGAGAAGACCCAATCACCACCAAATAAAAGCGCATAAAGGAGCCCCGGAACGCCCATACCAGAACCCAGATCGAGCGTTTTCTCTTCAATCCAGCCGGTTTTCCGGAGGTGGAGAACATCAAGAACGTGCCCCTCGAAGAAATCCTTCGGAGTGAGGAGTCGTGTGAGGTTCTGTTTTTCATTCTCCTCACAGACCCTCTCGCGAAACCTTACGGCACGATCCACTTGCTCTGATGAAAGCGGAACTAAGGTTTGTTCACTTAAAAATTTACGGAAGATTTCGGAATCACTCACAAATCACCGAATCGTTCGAGCGGCTTTAAATCGGCTCGTTCGTTCATCTTCAAATAGATCATGAGATTTGCAACGGCAGCCGGGGTAACACCACTCATGCGGCTTGCTTGGCCGATCGTCTCAGGCCGGGTCTCGGAGAACTTTCCGCGAATCTCTGTCGACAGACCCGGGACGAGCTCATAATCAGTGACCGAAGGTATTCGAAGCTCTTCGTTCTTTCGAACGCTCTCCATGAGATCCATGTCTCGGCGGATGTATCCCTCGTACTTCGTTTGGATCTCGACCTGCTCGATCACCTCTTCTGAAAAGGCCGAGAGGTCGAAGCCGATCTCAGCGAGATCCTTCAACTGGATTTCAGGTCGCTTAATAAAATTTTCGCCTGTAGCGCGGTCCTTCAAAGTCGCAAGACCTCGTGCGGAAATCCACGCGTTGGTTTCCGCGGTCGGAAAGAGCGCGAAGGCCTTCAGTTTTCCGCTCAAGCGGCTAATAGAATTACGTTTTTCTTCAAAGGTCTTAAAGCTTTCCTCGCTCAATAGTCCCGCTTTGTAACCTTTTTCTGAGAGTCGAAGGTCCGCGTTGTCTTCGCGGAGGTGAAGACGATACTCCGCTCGAGAAGTAAACATGCGGTACGGTTCATCCGAACCCTTCAAAATCAGATCATCGATCATCACGCCGATGTATCCGTCCATTCGAGACAAAGAGAATGGATCGCGTTCACGAACCGAGAGTGCCGCGTTCATTCCGGCGATCAAACCTTGTGCGCCAGCCTCCTCGTACCCCGAAGTCCCATTCACCTGACCCGCGAAAAAAAGTCCCGAAACGTCTTTCGTCTCCAGTGTCGATTTCAAAGTGCGCGCATCGAGCGCATCGTATTCGACCGCGTAACCGTGACGAACAAACTCCGCCTTCTCCAGGCCAACAATGGAATGAATGAAGTCTTCTTGAACATCACGAGGAAGACTCGTCGACATTCCGTTTACGTAAATCTCTTTTGTCTCTAACCCTTCGGGTTCTAGAAAGATTTGGTGCCGCTCCTTATCGTTAAACCGTTTTACTTTATCTTCGATTGAGGGGCAGTACCGGGGGCCCACGCCGGTGATAATTCCGGTGAACATAGGTGACCGATCAAAGTTTTTTTCAATAATTTCATGTGTTTGTGCATTAGTATAGGTGATAAAGCAATTTACTTGAGGCAGTTCGGGAAACTTCGCTCCTCTATAATAGAAGGAGAAAGGAATGGGCTTCTCATCCCCGGGCTGGGGTTCGGTTTTAGTCCAATCAATCGAGTCTTTATGGAGCCTGGGCGGAGTCCCTGTTTTCAATCGACGAAGTTTGAAACCGAGTTCTTCAATCGAGCGGCTCAAAGTTTTAGCCGCTTCGTCTCCCGCGCGGCCCCCTTCGGTTTGCTCAAAGCCAACATGCATAATCGCCCGCATGAAGGTTCCCGAAGTGATCACAACCGCACGCGCTCTCACTTCGCTGCCATCGCGCAATTTCACGCCCGTCATCGTGGGTTTTCCGTTGTCTTTTTTCCAGGTGAGGTGACTCACCTCAAAACCGAGAATTTCTAAATTCGGTAAAAACCGCAGGAATTCCTGCATTTTTTGAGCATAAATTACTTTGTCACATTGAGCGCGCGACGACCGAACGGCTGGGCCCTTCGAGGAGTTCAGGCGTCGATATTGAATTGCAGCCTTATCGGTTTGCATCCCCATGATGCCACCCAGAGCATCGATCTCTTTAATGAGTTGTCCCTTCGCCAAACCGCCCATTGCGGGGTTACAAGACATAAATCCAATTCGTGCAGGGTTCAGAGTGACGAGCGCAGTTCTACAACCCATGCGTGCGGCCGCATGAGCGGCCTCGGTTCCAGCGTGCCCCCCTCCAATGACGAGCACATCGAAATCGGGGTGTTTTAGGTTGTTCTGCATGACTCGGGTAGCTAACAAAAGCTCAATAAAAAGAAAAGCTTATTGCGGTTTGAGGGTGCGCGGTTGACACACGGGGCGACGCATTATACTTAACGCGTCGAATAATAGATTTACTCTGTAGGGGGGTAACCATGATCAATTCACGTAAATTCGTCCAAGGTGCCATCGTTTTATTCGGCTGCGCCGCGGCAATTATCTCGCTCTCGTCCTGCTCCATGAAAAAGAAAATGGACGGTATGGCTCAAAATACCGAGGACATGAAAAATACGACCGGCAAAATGGCAAACACCACTGAAGGAATGGCGAAGACCACAGAGGGCTTAGCTAAAACCACAGAGGAAATGAAAAAGACGACCGAGGAGATGAAGAAGAACGTCGAAGCGACTCAAAAAATTTCGATGGATCTCTTGGTTCAAAACCGACCAGCCGTCGCCAAAAAACTTCGCGACGACTCGATCGCCTTAATGCAAGACGCTGACGAAATGTCGAAAAAGCTTGAACATGCGACGGCCTACAACAAGGCGTGGGAATTCCAAAACTGGGTTCCTCAGTTTGAGGACGAAGATAAGCTCGACCTTCTCCTGGAAGAAGGCGTGAAGGAGCTTTTCAAAACTACTCAAAGCTTTACGAATGATCACTCGAACTTCAACGTCACGAGTGAAAAGTCGGATATGCAAAACATCAGCGCCATTGCCGCAACTTTGCACTACACGCCTTCCACTCAGCTTGAGCTTCTGAAGGCCGGCGGGAAATGTAAAAACCGCGAGTGTTCTGGAAACATGCTTTCCATGCTCGACGTGATTCAGCGCGCTTTTTCTAAGAAAATCGCATTAGATCGCGGCGAAATCACAACTGCTGACCTGAAGGCTTGGGAGCTCGAGATCATCAGAAAGGAACCTGAAGTCGTCTACCTTCTGAAGATCCGTTATAACTTTCTGCTCGCGTTCAGCTATGTGTTGACGTCTTCAGATAAGAACGGAAACGAGATTCCAAAGTTTAAAAACCTTCTTCGCGTTTTAGGGGTTTCGAACTGGACTCCAAAACTCGACGACTTGAACACCGCCCAAATCGAGTACATCGCGCTGGTTATGGAATACGCTCAAGCCACTCGCGATTACCTGGCTTCGGTCGGTTATCCAATCTCTGGAAATATTGACAAGAAGGTCATCAAACTCTGGAAGCATGCGAAATGGAGTGGTGTTGCGGCCCTTTCCGGCGGCCAGGAACAAAAATCCGTCGCATCGAAACGCGTGAAGGCGAATTTGGATCGCCTTGCTCAGGACTTCTAATTTTCCTGAACAATCGAGAAATCGAAGAACGGCGGCTCTGATTGGGCTGCCGTTTTTCTTTTTGGAGCGGGCGAAGGGGTTCGAAACCTCGACCACAAGCATTGGAATCTCGCACTCTATCCAACAGATCTACGCCCGCCC
>CAYOJT010000222.1:3362-5194 GCA_964404365.1 uncultured Bacteriovoracaceae bacterium | reverse complement strand
GTGTCAGGATAGAACACCCAGCTTAATGATTCTGTATCCACATTCAAAATGTTTGCGGAGGGAACGACCGTCCAGGTGTTATTCTTAGCGTCAGGTTTTTGAGCGATGGGTCCACTTAGAACCTTAACTTGGTTAATCGAAGAGTTTAGAAACATCCCTTGGCCTATGATGTTTGGGGCGGTTTCGGAAGAGTAGGTGACGCCACTAAAGCATCCATCGGACGTCACGCCCTCTACATGGACATTCTTATTTGTTACGACATGGGCAGCAAAATAGACGGCTGAGTTTCCATTTTTGCATACGATGTTCTTTGCCGTAACGTCTGCGACCTCAGAAGAATCAGGTAGGCAAGGGGTTGTTGAAGTGCAGCTCGGGTCCCCACGTCCCCGGTTTTCAGGAACGTCCGTTTCGAATCGGAGTGCCACGCCCCCTTCTGAGAAGATGTCTCGAACTTCTAAACCATGAGCGGTGATGATTTCTTGGCCGCCGTAACCGGACCAGGCCTTGATGTTATAGTGGTTAATATATTTTCCGTTGTGTGCATCGTAAAAGTTTGGGGCCTTGCTTTGGCGATTTTCCGGTTTGAACTCAATCGCCGCGGGTCTGGAAGCTTGTAAATCATTATAGCTGCTCTGAATTGAGAAGATATTCTGAAGTAAATACCCGTCTACATATCCGACGGTGATAGGAGCCACGACCGCAGTTACGCCTGTTCTCACAACGTCCTGATCTAGAGTAAAACTATGCGAAATATCAAATCCGTACTCTGGCGCAGGCTTTCCTAGCATGGAAGTTCCTACTCCTACTACGCTCACGTTCTTGAGCGGAGACACGCGCGTAACATCAACCGACTTATGATAATCCAAATTCAGATAAGAGTCGCCGTCGCTTCCGGGAGCTACGCCCATGAGTGTGGCGGCAGCATCGATTTCCAATCGCACGTTATCTTTTAGGTATACTTCTCTTAGCCGATATTTTCCGGGTGGAACATAAACTACGGTTTGAGGTCCAGAGGGCCCTTCAGGGAAGTTTCTCGGAGATTGGGAGGCAGAATTGATCGCCGATTGAAAAGCTTTTGAATCGTCTACGATTCCATCTGCTTTCGCGCCAAATTGAATCACATTTATTGAGTGAGGTGTGGGATCCCAAAGCTTGGTTTCGTTTGTAGGGACAGGGGTAGGGAGCGGTGAATCGAGTTCGGATTGGCTTTCGGACTTTACAACTACATCATTCACGCAAGCACTGAGAGATAAAAGCAAAAACGTATAGACGAGGCTTCTGTTGGTTTGGTTCATGAAATTAAGCATATGACGGCCCTGGCGGATTAAGTTCCTACCGCTCTGGAAGAAAATCCAATGTCACCTACATTCCCATTATACTCTCTTGTCGGCAGGCTCACAGTGGGAACCAATGTCTTTGACCGATGTTTGACGAAATAATCTAAGACCTAGGTCTCAGTGGACACAGAATAAATCTCATTCACGAATGAGGAGTGTTTGGATCGTTACCGCACGCACTACTCCACCCATGCCCTTATAGATGAAATACAAATCTGAGCAATCTTCCGTTTCCTCGTCTCCAGGTTCGAGTCTTTTGAATGAAGATCGCGAAATAATTATTTTTTTCGCGCCCAAGGCTCTCGAACGGAAACAGGAGAAAACACGAGTTTCTGTGGTCATGATTTCAGCCGATAATGGGGTTATGGATGCAAATACTTTCACCGTTGTCGGAACGATTTTAGGCGCTGTCATCATCGGAACACTGATTTGGCCCGTTTTAGAATACACGCTCCATCGCTTTTTAGGGCATGAGCTTGTGTGGAACTCCCGCTT
>CAYOJT010000222.1:0-3352 GCA_964404365.1 uncultured Bacteriovoracaceae bacterium | reverse complement strand
CCCGCTTTAGAATGGAACACATCCGCCATCACGCTGAGGGGAATTTCTTTGTCCACTTACACTTAAAACTCCTTGCCGCCTTTTTCATTCTGGGTGGAATTGACGTCGCACTCGTCTTGGCTGGATTGGGCTCAACATTCACGATCGCATTTACGGCAAGCCTGCTTCTCAATTACATCCGATATGAAAGATTTCATATGGCGTTGCACTCACGTGAACCCAAGAATGATCGCGAATTAAAATTGGCGAAACATCACCTCTATCACCACTTTAATAACTACAGCATGAACCATGGAGTGACCTCCCTTTGGTTCGATCGTTTGTGTAAAACCTTTCGAGAACCTGGACTCATTAAGGTACCGCGGCATTTGGCTCCCGAGTGGTTGATTCAAAATGCAGAAAAATATGCGGGAAGCTTTCAAGTCATTGAAAAGAAGAAAGCCGCCCCAACTTCAATTTGTGAAGCGAGCACGCCGGCTAGCTAGCTTGCGGTGAGCCAAAGTCCGAGGTGACGGACTTAAAGGCAAACGCCTTAGGGAGTTGTTTGCGTCTATACGATTTTCTTGGGATTTAAAGCTCTGAAAAGTCTAATGGGGAGACTGACCGAACTCACAGTTTTTCGCCTAGTTAGCGGCGGATGCTTCCTTTTGTAGGAGAATTGGACTGGGAAATCAATGCACTTTGTGACGATTCGAGAAAGGCCCCGAAAGATTGGGCGCCAGACACGGTCATGCTATTCAGCTCACGCGTATAAAGTCTTCGACCCGAGCTTCTTCCAAGCTTCCCCAAATTCGGTAACTCGTTTCTTTCGAACAATGGAGAAACTTCATTGCGCCGTAAGCGGTGTCCACGAGGCGACTTGTGCGCACGAACGCAATATCTGCGCGATAGTTCGTACCGAGTAGGGCACGAAAGCGGAGCCAGAGGTTATTTTCGAGGACGAATTTTCGGGAGTGGAGTTTCTTCGAATCCGAAGGGTTAATTTTTGCGGTTTTTATCCCGAAAACTTGAAACTCCGGATCGAGACCGTTTTTCTCGATCAGGTATGGATCCTGACCTGAAAGGGGTAAGTCGTATTTTGGTTTCGTTTTACGAATCTTTTCGAAGAGAGTCCTAAAGCGCGTGTCACCACGGTTTAAAAGTTTAAGTGCAGTGACTCCGAGAATCAGCCGATCGTTTGGTGAAAGGTTATTTAAATAGGTAGCCATTCGCTCGACGTGGACTAAGTCACCGAATCGCTCCATCCATGCGAGGAACATCCGATAAAGTTTTGGATCCTCCTGAAAAAGAGAGAGAGCAGCAACAAGTGTTTTCTCTGGATCAGGGGGGTGTTTCGATGGCTCTCCTGCATATGAGAAACCAAGCGAGATGAGCGCGGGTTTAAGCTTTTCAAAAGCAGAGTTATCCACGCGAGATCCTCGCGAAAAGTTTTGTCAGCTGCGTTTCAACCCTTTTTGGCCAGAATTCGGATGCATCGCGAAGAAGGAGCCAGGACTTCAGGGATTCGATTTCTTCCCGACTTGGTTTTAGGGCGACAATGTCCTCGAGATCGAATTCGTCTCGGTCGCAGAGCCCTTGGAGTTTCGTGGCGATGAAGTCGCGGCGACCTAATGCTCGGACAGTCAGGTGCTTTCCGTTAAAAACGACCTCGGTGCGCAGTTCCCAGTTTTTTTCGAGATCGCGAACAAAGCCGCTTGGGCCGTTATTGAGCCATTCGGGATCAAGCCCGAGTTTGAGAGCAACGCGCGCGGCGCATTCAAGTACGAGGGAGTCGAGAGTGGGAGTGATCACGTCTAGGTCGCGGGTTTGTCTAGAAATCACTCCCATTACGGAAAGAACGCCACCACCGCATGCGATCAGTTCTCGCGCTTCGCCTTTTAAGGCTAGTTCTTCGTCGAGGAGTTCGAGGGCTTTTGAGAGATCCTGAATCGGTGTAATCACAGTATTATTTTATCGGAAAAGGTATGTATAATCCATACCTTTTGCGATACTAAGTCGAATATAGGAGACTTAGGCTGTATTTGGGAGGTGAATACTACAGAGTGAATGAAAGGATTCGACGCTTTGAGAATTGACCGGCCCTTTCGGGCCTTTGTTTTAGTTTCGCTTATTTACTGTTTGTTGCTGAGATACTGAGAAAAAAAATGGGGTGACCGACGCCTTCACAGTGCTTTCGCCTAGTTAGGCGGATATTCAGCCTAATATAGGAAAACAATTTGTCGAAGGCAAGATATGCGTAGGTGAGGGGCTAAGGTGATATTTTAAAGGAGCGTCTGCGCAGTTAAGCAAAGGATTTGTGACGCAATCCGCGGATCTAAAGCATTGCCTGAATTGCCTGACCTGAGTCGCCCTGATAAGTTGAAATCATGGCTCACTTACTTTCATTTCTCCTGTTGCTGTCCACTTTTTCTGATTCTGTATTGGCGATGGATTGCAAGCCCGTCCCCACGCGTTTTTCAGACAACCGCATTTATGTCAATGCTACCCTCAAGGGGAATAGAGTTTCTTTTTATACGGACAGTGGTGGAGGATATCTTCCTTTTGTCTACTTGAGTGACTTAAATAGACTCGGCATGAAAATTGAGGTCAAAAAAGACGATAAACTTCTAGTAGGCCTTTCCACTTTACCCGCAGAGATTGCGAGCCAGAACATCCCTCTCCAAGAAATCTGGAAAAAGAATGTGAAAGTTTTTGCAGTTCCAGATTTAATGGAAAGTGAGATTGGCTTTGTTAAGCAAGTTTTTGGTGGCGAGGGATTCTTTGGCGCGACTTTCTTTGCAGGTCATGTCTGGAGATTCAACTATCCCAAGCAGGAGCTCAGATATTGCAATGGAACCGATGATCTTAACGGGTTTGCAATGATGCCAATGTTTTTTAAGACCTCGGGTAAAATTCGCAATACGGAACAGCCGCGCATGGAGATGGAGGTTGCAGGTGAGAAATTTCCTATGCTCTTTGATACTGGTGCTACCTCTCTTTACAGCGACGAAGGTCTTAAAATCATTAACAAGACTGGACCTGTTTCTTCATCCTTTATTCGTGCTTCCGTGGCGGCCCGTTGGGAGAAGGCGCATCCTAAATGGCGGGTGATTCGCAAAGGCGATCGAATCGGTGGAGGCATGGATCTAATCGAGGTTCCCGAAGTGTCTATCGCCGGAATCAAGGTTGGGCCAGTCTGGTTTGCAGCAAGAAAGGACAAAATCTACGATGAATATTCTCGTGACATCATGGACTCTAATATTGATGGCGCGGTGGGCGGCAACGTGTTCAGGTGGTTTGAAATAGTGGCGGATTATCCCGGAGCCAAACTGTATTTCCGGAAGCCCTAACCTTCGTAAGTAAACTTCTTTTC
>CAYOJT010000221.1:0-5304 GCA_964404365.1 uncultured Bacteriovoracaceae bacterium | reverse complement strand
ATCCGCGGATGTTACGAGCGGCGCTACTTCAACGAAGGTCGGCCGTGAACCCGAGTGGGTTTCAAAGCTCCCGGTCCTTGAGCAGTCCATTTTCCGCTCCGTCGTAGAGGGAAATAAGGACCAAGCTGAAAAATACGTAAAAGAATTTGCGGATAAAACTCCTGAAAAGGCGATGTCCCTTTTCATCGATGTCATGACTCCCGCGATTCGTCATCTTGGGGATCTATTTGCAGCCCGCGTGAAATTCATTCCACACCTCATCGCTGCAGCGGAAGCGATGAAAGCGGGGGTCGCGATCCTTGAGCCTCTTCTGCTTGCTGCTCGTAAACTTTCGGGTGGCGGGAAAAAAGGAACTATTATTTTCGCAACCGTAAAGGGCGACATTCACGACATCGGTAAGAATATCTGTGTCTTGATGTTGAAAAACTTCGGTTACGAAGTCATCGATCTGGGGCGTAACGTTTCGGCTGAAACTATTTTTGAAGCCGCAGAAAAGCACCAGGCGAAAGTCCTCGCTTTATCTGCGCTCATGACGACGACCATGATGCAAATGAAAGTCGTGATCGATCATGTGCGCGAGAAAAAACTTCCCTACAAAGTCGTCATTGGCGGCGCAGTTGTGACGCCGGAATTTGCCCGCGATATCCATGCTGACGGATTCTCAACCGACGTCGGAACCGTGGTGAGTGAAATGGAACGCGTGATTGCGGTTCTTCAAGCAATCGATCCCGAATTGAAAGGCGCAAATCGATGAGTACTCGGAAGGGGATTATTTTAGCGGGTGGATCAGGGACTCGCCTCTACCCTGCGACCCAAGCGATCTGTAAACAGCTCCTGCCGGTTTACGATAAGCCGATGATCTACTACCCGCTCTCGACTCTGATGTTAGCGGGGATTCGCGAAATTCTGATTATTTCGACACCGCGCGATCTTCCCCGTTTTCAAGAACTCTTAGGCTCCGGCGATCAGTGGGGAATGCGATTCGATTACATCGTTCAACCGAAGCCCGAAGGTCTCGCTCAAGCCTTTATCTTGGGCGAAAAATTCCTAAACGGTGCGCCTTCGGCTCTGGTCCTTGGAGATAACCTCTTTTACGCCCACGGCTTAAGCGCACGTCTGCAAGAGGCAAACCGCTCAGATGAATCCACGATTTTCGCGTATGAAGTGAAAGATCCTCGCTCCTACGGGGTCGTCGAAATTGGTAAAGATGGACGCGCGATTTCGATTGAGGAAAAACCAAAATCTCCGAAATCCAATCACGCTGTTACCGGACTTTACTTTTATGATAGCGACGCTCCAAAAATCGCAAAAAGCCTAAAGCCTTCTCCCAGGGGCGAGCTCGAAATCACGGATCTAAACGCTGCCTACTTAAAACAAGGAAAACTGAAAGTCGAAGTCTTGGGTCGTGGGACAGCTTGGCTCGACACGGGAAGTTTTGATTCACTTATTCAAGCGTCGAATTTCATTCAAACGATCGAAGCTCGCCAAGGGATGAAGCTCTGCTGTCCTGAGGAAATCGCATGGCGCATGGGCTTTATCGATTCGAAACAGCTCATGAAGTTGGCTGAACCGCTCAAAAACAGCGGATACGGCCAATACCTTTCCGATCTTCTGGCTGGGGCAAATCGCACATGAAAATGCTTGTGACCGGTGGCGCAGGATTCATCGGATCAAACTTCGTCGCGCTTGCGCTTCGGGAAGGCTACTCGGTCATTGTTCTGGATAAGCTGACTTATGCAGGACACCGAGAGAACCTAGAAGAATTTCAGTCGAATCCCGATTTCAAATTTGTTCAGGGTGATATTTCCGACGGCGCGCTGGTATCGAAACTCCTAAAGGAAAACCAGGTCGGTTGGGTTGTGAATTTCGCAGCCGAATCTCACGTCGACAAGTCTATCACAGGACCTCGAACTTTCTTAGAAACGAACGTACTCGGCACTTACGAGCTCCTTCAAGCATCGCTGGGTTACTGGAAATCGCTGAATGAGGAAATGCGCGGAGCATTTCGATTTCTCCATGTTTCGACCGATGAAGTGTTTGGGAGTTTAGATCTCGGTGATCCGGCGTTCACCGAAGAAACGACTTATAAACCAAACTCTCCTTATTCCGCGTCTAAGGCTGCAAGCGACCATCTCGTACGGGCTTGGAATCACACTTACGGTCTGCCCACCCTTCAGACGAATTGTTCGAACAATTACGGCCCGAAACAGTTCACCGAGAAATTTATCCCTCACCTGATCTTTCGAGCCCTTCAGGGCGAGAAACTTCCTGTTTATGGGAAGGGTGAAAACATTCGAGACTGGATCCATGTTCGTGACCACTGTCGCGGGGTTTTGCTTGCTTTAGAAAAGGGCTGGGTGGGCGAGAGTTACTGTTTTGGCGGAAACAGTGAAGTGAAGAACATCGATCTAGCTCTCATGCTTTGTAAAATCTTGGATAAAAAACGCCCGCGCGCTCACGGAAAATACGCTGACCTCATCGAGTTTGTAAGCGATCGTCCTGGTCATGACCTTCGCTACGCGATCGACGATTCAAAAGCCAAAAAAGACTTGGGCTACGAAAGATCCGTTTCCGATTTTGAATCGGGACTCGAAGAGACGGTCGAGTGGTATTTGAAAAACACAAATTGGGCAAAACGCGTCACCGAAAAATCTGGCGCTCAAATCAAATACGACTGGAGTAAGATTTCCTAATGCATGTTGTTTTGACCGGATCTAACGGACAAACGGGATCGTTTCTTCGCGAAACGTTTCAGTCCTTTTTCCCGGACGCAAAACTGACTTCGCTGACCGACCTCGAACTGGATCTCTCCGAAACCCCAAAGATCAAGTCTACTCTTCAGGCCTTGGGCCCGATTGATGGCATCATCAATGCCGCAGCTTATACGGCCGTTGATTTAGCCGAAAAAGAACAGGACCTCGCTCAGCGCGTGAATGCCGATGCAGTGAGAGAGATCGCTGAATTCGCGCGTGAAAATGATATTTGGGTTCTCCACTTTTCGACAGATTACGTCTATGAGGGTGCGGGATCTTATCCTCAAACGGAAACAACCCCGATTCACCCCCTCAATCACTATGGGAAAACCAAAGCCGCAGGAGATGCTTACCTCGCAGAAATCGCCCCTCGACATCTCATTTTCAGAACGTCTTGGGTGTATAGCGAACGAGGTAAAAACTTTTTACTAACGATGCTTAAGCTTTTCTCAGAAAAAACTGAGCTCTCCATCGTCTGCGACCAATGGGGCGCTCCGACTTACGCCCGCGATCTAGCAGAAGAGAGTCTGAAAGCACTCGCGGTTGCTCTCTCCGAACCTCGGTTCCCAAGCGGCCTTTACCATCTCACGAATGCGGGATCCTGCAGCTGGTTTGATTTTGCAGAAGCCATTTTAGATCATCTAGAAAACACGGGAGCCACACTGAAAATTCGCGATCTCCTTTCTATCCCCAGCTCCCAATATCCTACCGCCGCAAAACGTCCGCTCAACTCACGCCTCTCGCTTGAGCGCTTCAAGAAAACTTTCGGATTTGAACCGAGAGCATGGCGAGATGCTCTCACTGAATGCATGGGGAGTGTTTGTGTATGAAAATTGAAAAAACTCCACTCAATGACTGTTTCCTCATACAACTGGATCGATTCGACGACTCGCGGGGTTCGTTTACGGTACGTCATTCGGACGAAAAATTTCGCCAAAACGGCCTCGATATTCGTTTTATTCAAGACAATCACTCTCGCTCAAAGCCGGCTGTCTTACGCGGGCTTCATTACCAAACAAATCCAAGCCAAGGTAAGCTCGTCACGGTTCTTCGAGGTCGGATTTTTGATGTCGCAATTGATCTGAGAAAGTCTTCCTCTACCTTTAAGAAAATATTTACAGTCGAACTCTCCGAATCCAGTGCCACCGCTCTTTGGGTGCCGAGAGGATTTGCGCACGGATTTTGTGTTTTGGGAGAGAGCGACGCGGATGTTCTTTACAAAGTCGACGCTCCTTACACTCCGAGCGCCGAGACGGGTTTTCGATATGATGACCCGACACTTGCGATTCAGTGGCCGATTAAAAAACCGATTCTTTCAGATAAGGACCTCGTACTACCGAGTTTTGAATCCTATTTGAAAAATCCGACTTTCTAGGGAAACCGACGCTTTGGAAAAGCTCTCACTCACCGATTACCCATTCCTAAGATCCGACCGGTGGGTATTCTTTCGTCAAATGTTTCGTAAACACGGCTGGAAAGCACTTTATAAACAATTTCGACCGCATGATTATCGGCCTTGGAGTCGCGCCATCGTTCGTGAACACCTGCCTCAGTCCGGAGTGGGTTTAGAGGTCGGCGTCGGCGAATGGACGATTTCACCGGTTGACCGGACGGTACTCAGTGATGGTTTCAAATCTCACGCGGATAACCGCTCCATCGCACAGGTCATTTTCCCTGCCGATCAAATTCCGGTCGAAGCCGGGACTTTCGCTTTTTTGCTTTCTGAACATGTCTTAGAACACGTGCCGAATGTGTACAGGACACTCAAAGAGTGGAATCGTGTTTTGAAAAAAGACGGTGTCCTCATCATCTTCCTGCCGCACCCTCTTCGAACTTTTGATCACTACCGAAAAGAAACGACGCTCGAGCACCTCCGAGAGGAAGAACGACTCGGTTCCGAGAAGTTTGAGGACGGACACTGGGAAGATTGGAAAACCGAGGTGCTGGATCGCGAACTCGCACCCCAATATTGGAATCTCCCAAAAGATGAGGCTCTCAAGACGGGGTCCCTCCATCGGCATGTCTTTGGACCAGACCGAATGAAGGAAATTCTGGGTGAAAATGGTTTTAAACCCGTCTTCGCTCAAGGTGATGTTCCCGATCGGCCGGATAGTTATGTTGTGATTGCGCGAAAGATTTCATAAAAGGATAAAACACCATGTACGCCGTTCATCTCTCTTACAGCATGATTAAGCCCGGTGACCGAGTCCTAGACATCGGGGGCTCAGCTAGCCCCTTTAAACGTGCAAACGCCGTTTTAGATTTCCTTCCTTACGAACAACGGAATAAGACCTCAGGATTCTTGAATGGTTTAAAGGAACAATTCACACGCGACTCCTGGTTCATCCAAGACGTTTGTGATCGCTCAAAACCTTTTCCATTCAAAGATAAGGAATTTGATTTTGTAAACTGCGGTCACCTACTCGAGGACGTTCGGGATCCTTTCTACGTAATTTCGGAAGCTTTACGAGTAGCAAAACGGGGTTACTTTGAAGTTCCCTCTCGCGTTTGCGAACAAATGAAGTGGGCAGAGCGAAGGAGAATTTGCGGC
>CAYOJT010000220.1:0-5326 GCA_964404365.1 uncultured Bacteriovoracaceae bacterium | reverse complement strand
ACAACGAGATGCGGGGCTGTGAACTCATGACGAGACACTCCTGAGGGGTTGGGGGTTGAAATACGTGCGTGTTCCCTTGAGCAGGAATGATGCCGACTGATCCGCGCTTATAAAGGTTTAGAAATCACAGGTATGTAGAAAATTTAGACGACTGTCAGGTGCGATGGACACTATTCGCACAGGAAATCTTTGTGTCGAGAGCTCTTCGAACGGGTCTGGATCGTGAAATTGAGTTTAGATTTTTGCTCTGAATTCGTCAGAAAAATATGAAGCGTATATTCGGGTGTTTTCCCTTCGAACTCATTCGCATTGATTTGAGTAAGCGCGCTCACGAAGGTCACATCCATAAGCTGGGTATTGATTCCCGTGCCGTATTCGAAGTGAAACTGGCCGGGCGCCTTCTCTTGAATCACCGACCAATAATAGGCCGAATAAATGAGGGGATGGCGCTTCTTGCAGGCGGCGAAGGTCTGAGGTTCTGCGAAAGAAGGCGAAGATAGCGCCAGGGCCATTAGAGCAGTGAGGAGTATTCGGATCATGCTTCCGAGGCTACCCGGATCCGCTGTTTTCCGCAGGGATCTGAGGCGAAGAAGTGTATTTTATCTAAATAAGACTAATAATTACAGATAGTTAAATAAAGAATGCGGGGCGGCGTTTTATCGCGTCGGAATCGTGAGTTTTGTGATACCTCACCGCGATCGGGGAATACGACTATCTATGGAATCTTTCAAAGAGTTATCACTCAATCCTGCTCTCATGACCGCAATCGGCGAACTCGGTTTCGAAACACCGACACCGATCCAAGCCCAAACGATTCCTATTCTTCTGGGTGAGCCTACCGACTTTTTGGGTCTTGCAGCGACTGGAACTGGGAAGACTGCGGCGTTTGCGATTCCTCTTTTAGAGCGCCTTCAGAATTTAGATTCTTCGCGAAAATCCGTAAAAGCATTAATCCTCTGCCCGACTCGCGAACTCGCAATTCAAGTCGCAGGACAGCTCAATCTTTTAGCCCGTCACTTAGGAACGAAGTCGCTTCCGGTGTATGGGGGTGCAAGCTACGGCGATCAGCTTCGTGGTCTTCGTGATGGCGCAACGATCGTCGTCGGGACTCCCGGTCGCGTAGTCGACCATATCGAGCGTGGAACGCTCCGTTTAGATGATCTGAGCATGGTCGTCTTAGATGAAGCTGATGAAATGATTTCGATGGGCTTCAAAGACGATCTCGAAACCATTTTAGGACAGGCTCCGGCTGAAGCGATGAAGTGGATGTTCTCCGCAACGATGAGCCCTGATGTTCGTCATGTTGCAGATGAATACCTCTCGAACCCACAGCAGGTTCAAGTAAACCGAACCGAGATGTTGCCAGAGAATCTTCAACAGATTTACTACACAGCACGCGAAGCCGATAAACCGGAGATTCTCTGTAAGCTGATCGACGCTGCAGATGAATTTTACGGAATCATTTTCTGTCAGACGAAATCTCTCGTTATGGATCTTACCCAGTATCTCGTGAACCGCGGATACCGAGTGGACTGCCTCCATGGAGATAAAGACCAGAGCGCCCGTGAACGCACGATGCGCGCATTCCGTGAACGTAAAGTGACAATGCTCATTTGTACGGACGTTGCTTCACGCGGAATCGATGTGAAAGACATCACCCACGTCATCAACTATTCTCTCCCACGTGAACTCGATAGCTACGTTCACCGCATCGGCCGTACCGCTCGAAGCGGAAAACAAGGTTATGCGATGAGCTTGGTCACGGCGTCCCACCGCGGACTTATTCCGCGGATCGAGCGCATGACGAAGAGTAAAATGGTGGAAGGAAAGCTTCCGACTCGTCGTGAACTGGGAATGAAAAAAGTATCGTCAGTTCTTCCTAAACTCATGGCGCAAACGAATTTTGCACGCGCTACTGAGCTCATGGACCAGGCTTGGAAAGACGCGATTGTGAAAATGGAGCCTCAAGAAATTGTCGCACGTTTTCTGTCTTTAACTTTTCCAGAGGTTTTCCAAGATCGTGAACAGATGGAAGATTCTAGAAAAGATCATCGTCCATCTCCAGCTCGCTCGAGAAATCGTGATTCCGACACTGGGCCGGCCGCAGAGCAGCCCTCTAATGGTGTTGTGATCCGGACTCACGAGCGAAGCCGCGAAGAACGTGGTTCGTATAAACCGAATTATGAGCGTGGAAACCGTCGTGGCCATAGCTACGGTAATGAGCGTCGCGGTGGATTCGGTGGTGGTGCGACTCGTGGAGAAGATCACGGTGAGCGCGGATTTTCGGGTGGATTCAAAAAAGAATTCAAAAAAGACTTTAAGAAGGATTTCAAAAAGACTTTTGAGGCCCGCACATCGGGTGAAGGACCTGCGTCGAGTGTTGAGGATCGTAAGGATCGAAAATTTGCTCGAAAAAATCCTCAGTTCGACCGGAAAAAACCGCGTCCTTGGGGCGCTCCACGCGCGAACAAGACTTGATCTTAAATCGAATTAAAGGCTGACGTGAGCCTTTGGGCTAGGCTTCCGCTTCTTCTTTTTAGGTTTTGGAAGAGGGGCAGGTGAACCCTCGTGCTGAACGGGAGGCTTCCCCTTCAGTCGATTTTCAATATTCTGCGGAATATCGCGGATAATGTTCTTCACATCTTTTACGCTCTCACCGCTGAAATCTGATTCTTCCCCATGAGTAACGGGATTCGGTAACCCATCAGGATTCACTTCAAAGGGTTCTGGCCATAGGCCGTTCAACGGTGGAACCGTTTCCTTCGGAATAATCTCGAAAGTGCGTAGAATTCGTACGACGTCGACTCCTATGGATACGAAAAAGTTATTATACTTGGGTGCGCGATCCACGCCGACTCCCAAGTTTAGAAACCAAGGGTTCACGTCGAGTGCAGCGGTTGAGTGTAAACGATTCGGCTGACCCTGGATGCGCGACTTTTCGTAGTAGAGTCCAGCCGCGATATTAATCTTTAAGTTATTATACTGACCGACGACGTAAGAGGCGCCGACACGCGGTTGAACCGTGTTTCGAGTGCCGACGGCGACATTCTGATCGCTCAGGAGCGCAGTATCCCGCGTTTTTCCAACTACGACGAGGGCGCATCCCAAACGGAAGAATCGGTTTGGGATCCAACCTGCCCCCAGGTTCAGGATCGGTGGGACCCGGATCGGTTGATCAAATTGCGGAAGGTCTGGATGGACAGAGGAGGCGCGCCCGCCCACTTCTAATCCGGGCGAGAAACTCGCTCCTACGACGTAATGGTTTCGTACGTGATACATGGCGCCAACCTTGTAGGAAAGCTTCGTTGCGCTATGGGTTTCTTCGCTCAAGGTTCGCGAGGCCGCATTCAGCTCTAAACTCGCGCCGAGGCTGAGGCGTTTAAAAAAAAGATGAGAAGCGGACACCCGGAACTCTCGGAGTTTCATTTCGTAATCGGCTTCACCGTTATTGTTCGGGCTGACGTATCGTCCGCTTTCGTTGCTGGGAACGTAATATGCGAATGCGTATCCCGTATCATCGGGGGTCACGGATAACCCCCATTGACTGGAGCGGGTTTTTCCTTTGCTGATGGTGCGGTCTTCTTTTTCGTTTGAGTTAATTTGAGCAGTCACACTTCCCATCGTCATCGTAAGGCCGGCTGGATTCGATTCAAGTGTGCTCACGCTATAGGGGACGGCAACTGACGCTCCCGCCATGCCCACATTTTCGTTATCGCCCTCTACTGTGGCCGAGTATCCAGAATAGGCTTTCGTTCGTGTCCCGTAGGGAAGGAGATCAGCACCGAAGGAATTTTCGGCTAGAGCCAGAAAAAAAATCACACTAGGCAGAAGGCGAGTTCTCAACTTCAAGAAACGCTCTCAATTCGATAATGGCGATCGCCGGCTTTTGATTCTAGCGTCACCTCGCTGCCTGCTTCTAACTCGAAAAGAATTTCGCCGAGTGGTGAATTCGGGGTGATGACGGAGATTGTTCCCTTGGGGCTTTCAATTGTGGACCCGCCGCCTTTCGGTGCGTAGAGGGCTTGGATCGGAGAGCCTTTTGATTTTCCGCCTTCGCCTGTAAGCATTTGAATCCGAACGAGTGCTCCGACCTGAACTTGATCCATGGATTTTGTCTGAGCCTCGAGGAGGCTTTTGTATTCAAAAATCATGAGCTTCAGTTCTTCAACGCGTGCGGACTGTGCGCCTGCCAGGTAAGAAGCTTCGATACCACGCGTATCGTGCTGGTCTTCTGCCTTGCTTTCTTCATGAGTCGCAGCCTCGTGTGCAGCTTTTGCTGATTCGTCGAGTGTGGCTGCCTCCTTCTCAAAGAGAGCGATGAAGGATCTTAAGATCTGTCTTTTATCGTCGAGCGTGAATTTCATACTTTGAATAAATGTGCGTCAATACGGTGCAGAACTGCAAAAGACTTTGGAACAGATTGCTCTAATAGTTTTTTATGTGCTTCGTCGAATTCTTTTACTTCTTCGGGAGAAAGTGCGGCACCCACCCCTCTGCATGCGCGAATTCTTCCACGCCAGGATTCGTGAGTAAACGGAACGAGTTCATCATAGTAAAACATTCCGCTGAGTTTAAAATGGTTTTTCGCCCACTCCGGAAATGCGGGTACCTCGCCATTCCAGCTGTGTGCAGTCCAGGAGGGGTTGAACTTTAAAATGAGCTCCTCCGATAATTTTGCGACCGGATCTAATTGCGGCAACCAAGAAAAGTGACTCGTCATGAATACGCCGCCGGGTTTCAAAAGCCTCTTTACCTCTGGGATTGTTTTGACTTTATCGAAGTAGAGCCAGCATTGGTTCGCCGTAATGACATCGAAGCTTTCGTTTTCAAAAGGTAGAGTTTCAGATGGGGAGACGAGAAAATTAACTTTCAGTTCCTGGTCGGTCGCAAGTTTTCTGGCCGCTTCAATTTGCTCGGCTGAAATATCAGTTCCAGTCACGTTGGCGCCCTGTTTCGCGAACTCGCGCGCTAGAACGCCCGTGCCCGTGCCGATATCTAATATTTTTTGATTCTCGAGTCCGACGCCGAGTGCGTAAAGACGACTGTAAAAACTCGGCGGGGGTCCCGGACGATGAGAAGCGTAGTCGAGAGAAGTGTTTCCCCAATTGATGATACGGCCAGGGTCTATTGGATTGATGCCATGCATGTTGAGGCAAAAATACCACGCGCAATCAACGGCGCGCTAGCTGCTAATACTTGCAGGATTCACTTCAATCAGCGCAATTTCGCTTCGCGTACCCAGGCGCGTCGGAGGTCCCCAGAAACCGGTACCCGCGTGTACGTACAGTGTGGTTTTCCCAAGTTTATAGAGCCCTTTTGGATATTT
>CAYOJT010000219.1:0-5328 GCA_964404365.1 uncultured Bacteriovoracaceae bacterium | reverse complement strand
TACGTTCACGACGTCGCCGATGCGACCCAAGTTCTCAACATTTTCACGCAAAATAACGAGCATTTTAAAATCCCTTCAATGACTAAGAAAAAACAGAAATCTTTATAAAAACGGAATCTTACGATTGCCTGAGTTTAGCCCGAAAGTCAAACCAGGTGTCGAAGAAGCCAACCCCAATAACGAGCGGCATCATGAAGAAAACCGCTAGCCCATAGAAAAACATTCGGAAAAATCCCCGGATCTTCCACGCATTCATGACCGAACCTAAGATCGCGAGACCCTGCAGCGCGTAAGCCGCCATAAAGATCTTTAGAATATTGAAGGCGACTTCACCCTGCCACTTACCATTGAGAAGGAGCGACACTCCCCACAACACAATGGCAGACCAAATCCAGTGATCCGCAATCTTCCACCGAAACATCGCGCGACGATCAAGGCCCTTCTTCTGGAGGAAGCGATTCGGGTTCAGGCTCACAATCACATGAAGGTTCACGTAAATCATGATCATTGCAGAAATTCCGAGCGCCGATGGAAATTCATACAGAGTCCGACGGCGCCACTCTTCTGCACCCAGTTCACCGAGGAGCTGCTCTTTTGCGGTGGGGCTTAAAGAATTCAGGAGCAAATCGAAAAACGCTGTAACAGTACGCTCAAATTCAGCAAAAACCGAAATACCATGAAGGTTCGCATAAGCAGCGATGAGAGCGACGACTAAACAAAAAATCCCAATCCAAGTACCGGCAAGCGTTCGTTCCAAACTCCACTTCTTGTTCGAAATAAAGAAGAGGAAGAAGAAAACCAAACCCACCACGCCGATCGAGTAAAACTGAAACACCGCAGGTCCGCCGCTGTAGTAGACGATCAGGGCGTTCGTGAGGCAAGCGACAGCCGCAAGGATAGGGCCGCGATTAAGTCCTAAAATAAGGATCGGCAGCGGAGAGAAAAACGCGAGCACTCCACTTAAAAAAAGACCGGCGCTCACGAAAAACGGAACCGCCTTCAACATCCACTCGATCGCAGTTTTACCCGCTGACTTCATTGGCGTGTTTCGGAAATTCGCTTTCGGATCGCCGGTCTCGTTTTGAATCGGCAAAGGTGCGCTTACTCGCCTGCGTCGTCGCCGCCACGATCGTAATCGTCGTAGGAGGCGCGCTCACGCATTTTAGCTTCACGAGCTTCGCGACGAGCTTCACGCTCTTCTTCGCGCTTCTTCGCTTGAGCTTTCATGTCTTCTTTGTGTTTTGCGTAAGCTTCTTTGTTGAATTCTTTCGCAACGTTTACGGACAAGAAACGAAGAACGTGCTCGTTCAAGCGAAGGTTACGCTCGATCTCAGCAACAATGTTTCCTGCGCCGGTGTACACGAAGTGCGTGTAACGACCGCGTTGTTCTTTTTGAATTTTGTATGCGAATTTTTTGGTTCCCCAGTCTTCGTGCGCGACGAGTTCACCTTTGTACTCAGCAACAACCGAGTTCAAACGGTCTTGAAGTGTCTTCAGCGCATCGTCAGTCATTTCGCTGCGGGTGATGAAAGTCGTTTCGTATCCCGCGAGTGGGGCAGTAATCTTGGACATTGAAAAAAACTCCTTAAAGTTCCTTATGGTTAAGTCGAATCGATGTGATCCAACAAAGCCCGCAATGAAATGAAGACCGAAGAAATTCCTTCGAATCAAACACACTCACGAGCAAGGTGTTCGAAGGATTTAGCATAGGCACAGGGGGCGACCAAGGATGATTTCAGGCAAATTCCGCCCAAAACACCGAAATAGGTGTCTTTAGTAGTCGGATTTACCGGTCAGGGCGTTCTTTTTTTTCGTTTCGGAGCTCACATCTGCATGACACTTCGAGTTAGTCCAGGCGACAACCCAGATTGAACCCTCATACATCAGGATGAGAGGGGCCATCATGATGAGCATCGAAACCGCATCCGGCGGCGCAAAAAGCGCCGACGCGAGCGCGATCCCAATGATCGCGGTTCTGCGGTGCGCACGCAGTGTAGGAGCTGTGACGATTCCGATTACACCGAGAAGCACGATCAAAACGGGGAGCTCAAAGCCCAATCCGAATAGGAGCATGAGTTTCAAACAGGTCGAATAGTAAGAGTCGATCGTCAGGAGCGCTTGATCGGTCGGGCCGCCGTAGGTGACGAAGTACTTAAATCCTACAGGGAAGAGCACGTAATAAGCGAAGAGCGCGCCCGCGATAAAAAAGAAAGTCGCAGAGACGATGAATGGGATCACCATTTTCTTCTCTCGCGGCTTCAGGCCTGGCGCGACGAAGGACCAAATTTCCCAAAAAAAGTAAGGCGAAAGGCAAAAAATCGATAAGTAGCCCGCAATTTTAATATGGGTCAGGAAGTTCTCGAACAAATTCGTAAAATAGAGTTTCTGCTGATCGGGCGGGAGCGCATTAAAGAGAGGTTGGCGTAACCACTCCATGACCGGGGTCGAGAGAAAGTACCCCCCCGCAAAACCCAAAACGAAAACATAGAGCGCGCGCACGAGACGTACACGGAGTTCTTCAAAATGTTGAAAAAAACTCATCCGAGTTGAATCTTCGGTCGATTGGAGGCCATCTTTCGGCGTCGCTATTTTTGAAGGGCTAGGCGGTGTTTGTTCAGAATCCACTTGTGGGCCTCTCTAAACAGATCGTAAACTCTAAAACCAATATGACCAATCCAAAACCGGGGTATCCAAAAGGGCTTTTAATCGGAATCATCGTGCTCGTCGTCGTGGGCTTAGGCGGCAGTCTTTTCTATCTGAAGACGATGAAAGATCAAACGGCTGAAGAGACGGCCTCCGCACCTGCAGCAGCGCCGAGCGAAAGCGCTGCAACGACGGCTGCAACTGCGGCCGCTCAGGCCACTGGCGGAAATCCATCCGCTGCGCCAGCCACAGATGGCAAAGTCAATTTGGACGTGGATGCGAACGGACTTTCCAAATCGGTCGTCACCATCCAAACCTCAAAAGGCCCGATTAAATTCAAATTTTACACAAAAGACGCTCCGAACACCGTGAATCGCATCGTCGAACTCATTCAGAAAAAATTCTACGATGGTCTCACCTTTCACCGCGTCGTTCCGGGTTTCGTCATTCAAGGCGGCGATCCTCAAGGAAATGGGACCGGCGGATCAGGCCAGCATCTGAAAGCCGAATTCAACGATCGTAAACACGTTCCTGGAACAGTCGCGATGGCGCGGGCCTCGGACCCAGATTCAGCAGATTCTCAGTTCTATATCTGCCTCGGAACGATTCCTCACCTCGACCATAACTACACGGTATTTGGACAAGTCGTCGAAGGTCAGGATGTCGTGGAAAAGATCGCAGTCGGCGACAAAATGACCGCCGTTACGATTCAGTAACTGAGACTCAGTTTAAATCGTCTTTCTTTGAACTCTTCACGGGCGTCTGCGGAATGATGCCTGCGTCTTTTAACGCTTTTGCTGCGCGTTCGCTCCCAGTGCGAGACCAGAGGTCATAAAGCTGAAGTAGGTTCTTTTCGTTCTTCAGCGTGGTCTTGTCGCTCACATCGGCCAGCACATCGACGAAGGAACCAAATCGGTCCGATAACTCCTCGAAGACCGCTTTCATTTTCAGTTCTTCGGCCTGGCTTGCCACTTGTTGATAGGCGCCGCCGCCCATTCCAATATAGTAATCGAGGTCGACGAGCTTCCGGGTCAGTGAATGCTGAAAGAAGCCCGCGACATAGAGCGAAACATCACCCACCTGGCGAAATAGCATTTTCTTGAGTTCAGCCTGTGACGTTTCCAGCGCCTCTTTCATCATGAGAGCCAATGGCTCCTCGCGATAATGTCCGTTCGCATCGCGCGCATAAAGGGCATCGGTCGTCATGAACTGATTCAGAAGGTTGACGAGATAAAATTCAGTTTCGGGCGTTGGTCGAACCTTGTTTCGACCGAGCGCATCGGTGAGGAGTTCGTAGAAGTATTCCTGAGGTTGAGAAATCAACTGGAGCCTGGTCTTTCCGGACATCGATTCCCTCCGACCCTAAGATGGGGCCTACTCTTCTATTTTAAGCCCCCTCTAACCCCTGTCAAACTCATGAAAAACCCATTACGATCGGGGATATGCGACGGTCTGTGATCAAATGGGTGGTTTTTGCCGGGTGGGGAATCTGCGTTTCCGCCTGGGCCGCTCCCGCTCAAAAACAGGAAATCAAAGTCACGCTGTTTGGCCAGGCCTGCACGATGAGCGGTCCGTTTCCTACCGCGACTCTCCAGTGGATTCACGACGTCAGCCCCGAAAAAGTTCCGCCCGACCAAACTCTCGATCAAATGAAGAAAACGAGAACTGCCCTTTCAGGCGCAAAAAATATTTCGCCCGAAATCGATCTCTATCGCGACCACCTTCGAAAAAGAATTTCAGCGAAGATCGCTTTTGAGGAAGCGGTTCGCGAAGCAAAGAAAAAGGGAAATAATCTAAAATCTTTTGAAACCTTCATGATTAACGTGAAGGAACACATCAACCCGCTTCAACTGAGTGCGTTCGAAAGCGCGATGAAAAAAACCTTCGCCGAGAGAAACTCGACTTGGGATGGAGACTGGATCACTCTTCTCAAAGAAAAATTTTCGGAATCCATTCAACCTGAAACCGAAGAAGAATTTCATAAGGCCATTCGCAAAGCGAACATTCAATATGGTTGCAACTTCGACGACGGCGCAGATGACGCTGAAGACGAAGAAGAAGCGCCGGCCCCAACCGCTGCACCGAAGACTGGTAACTAATACACCCACAAAATAGAGATCGCTGAGACTTCAGGTCGCCAGGATGGCTTCCCTTCGCGCAGCGAAGGGGACCTGAAAGGCACGATGCCTGGGTCTCCAGCGATCTCTATTTTGTGGGTGTATTAGTTACCCGTTTGGATAAAGCGGGTGATGGTTTCGGTTACTCCGCTTCGGATCATGGCAACCGCGATGGCAGCCAGTAAGAGAGCGGCGATTTTTGAAACGACTACGGTTCCATCTTTTCCTATGACTTTTGTCACTCGGTCGCAGTGTCTGAGTGTTACCCAAGCGATGATGTAGTTTGCGAAGAGAGCTAAAATGGTGAGCGTGTATCCGGCGATTGGGGTTTGAAGGATCACGCAGGTCAAAACTCCTGGACCTGTGATTAAAGGCACCGCGAGTGGAACAATACCGGTTGAGCCCGATGTTTTTTGGTGGGTGTCAGGACCACCGAGAAGGTCGGCCAAGGAAATGAGAAGAAGGATCACTCCTCCCGCGATTTTAAAATCCGGAATTTCAATTCCGAGGTGCCTGAAAACTTTTTGGCCGGTGAATATAAAGAGAATCGCGACTATCGTTGCGACAA
>CAYOJT010000218.1:0-5357 GCA_964404365.1 uncultured Bacteriovoracaceae bacterium | reverse complement strand
ATCAGGATACTTGCTCCTTTTAAATAGTAAACGACGATGAGGAGGAGGAAGCCCGTGATCCAAGTGAAGGTGGCCTCCCACTTAAACCAGTGGAGAATCTTAGGGAGCTCGCCTGGATAAATTTTTCGTTTTTCGACCTGATAGTAAAATCCTCCATGAACCATGAAGAGTTCGCCCTCGACGTTTCGTCGGGGTGATTCGGGGACTTCGAAACTGGAGTCCATCCAGATGAAATAGAACGAACTTCCGATCCACATGATGCCCGCCACGAGGTGCGAGAATCGAATCAGGTATTCGAGCCAGAGATCGAAACTATAGGACATAGAGTCAGTTCTAGCCGTTGAAGCGGTGATGGCAAGCTGAAAAGCATAAGAGCAATGCGTTAAGAGCCCGTTTTAGCGATAGATTTGGTTGGCGCGGTCCTGGGAATCGAGCTTCCCTCCATCAATTTGAGCGGCGATCCCGGTCCCGCTCCATTGCGTCTTTTGGTAACCTTCGTTTCTAATTTTCGCGTAATTCACGTCGGTCTCGATGACGGCGTTGAATCCTTTTTCAGCCGACATGAACGCAAGCCTGAGAATCGTCTCATCGCGATCATCGCATTTTTCGACCTTCATGATCTCTTTTGTCTTCTTGATGAGGGGGATTTCCTTCTTCTGGGTTTTGAAGAAGATGAAAACCTCTTTTGCTTTCGCAAGAGTTTCTTCGTATTTCAAAACCTCTGGCTCGATTTTTTCATCATAACAAAAGCGACAGTAGCTCGAATGGGAAAGCTCAGGCGCAACTTTCGCGAGCAGCGAAAAAGTTCCGTGGGGCGGAGCCATCACGCAGTCTTCGCAGAGTGCACATCCACAGAGCTTACAGGAGCCCTCAGCTTCAGGTGAACGGCAGGTTTCGCAGACAGCGCTCATGGCTCGATTCCTTAGAAGGTTTTTGCGTCGATGACAAAACGGTACTTCACTTGGCTTTTGATCGTGCGCTCATAGGCCGCGTTGATCTCTGAGGCCGGAATGAGTTCGATATCGGCGTAGACCTTCTTTCTTGCGCAGAAATCGAGCATCTCTTGGGTTTCTTTGATTCCGCCGATCAGAGATCCCGTCAGAACCTTACGGCCGAAGACAAGCGCAAAGGCCGAGACGAGGTTCGGTTCAGGCGACGCTCCGACGAGGACGTGCACGCCATCGATCTTCAGCGTTTGAAGGTAGGGGGTGTGATCGTGTTTTGCGGAAATTGTGTTCACGATGAGATCGAGCTTTCCGGCCCACGGGGCGAAATTTGCGGGATCTTTTGTGACGACGAAGTGTTTTGCACCTAATTTCTTCGCGTCCGCTTCCTTGTTGGGCGAAGTACTGAAAACCGTGACTTCAGACCCCATCGCTTTTGCGATTTTCACGGCCATGTGGCCAAGGCCTCCGAGCCCAACGACTCCGACTTTTTTTCCTTTTTTCGTTCCGTAACGCTTCAGTGGCGAGTAGGTCGTGATGCCTGCGCAGAGGAGCGGCGCGATCCGCTCAAGTGGTTGTCCCTTTTTGATTTTCAGAGTGTATTTTTCTTTCACCGTGATGTGAGTGGAGTAACCGCCTTGGGTAGGAGTTTTTCCATCGAGTTCGGTTGAGTTGTAGGTGAAGACGGTGTGATTCGGACAGAATTGTTCCTCATGAGCTTTGCAGCTCCCGCATTTTCCGCAGGAATCCACAAAGCACCCCACGCCTGCGAGATCGCCCACTTTGAAGCGCTTCACTTTTTTTCCGACCTGAATGACTTTTCCAACGATCTCATGACCTGGAACACACGGATATGCGGTCGGACCCCATTCGCTTCGCGCCGTATGAATATCCGAGTGGCAGATTCCCGAGTAGGCGATTTCGATCACCACATCATCCGGACGCGGTTCGCGTCTTTCGAATGTGAAAGGAGCAAGTGGAGAATTAGCAGACTGGGCAGCGTAAGCACGGGTTTGAATCATAGTTGGGAGAGGATAACCTAGGATCCAGAACTGTCCAATAAGGTCGCCGTGCGTAATGCGAGGAAGACTGATTTCAAGCTCTAGCCGGGCTTCCACGCGGGTAGGGTAGGAGGATCCGCTATTACCGCGCGTGTCAGGACCTATCCGCAAACCAACCGAATAGCCTTTGCGAGCGTGTTACCGGTTCGCCTTCATAGTCGCTTCGATCCATGGAAGCGCTTCGCTGACGCGTGAATAGATGCCGTAATATCCCGCACGAGCACAACCTTCACCGAAGCTCACGACGCCGATTAAGGTGTCAGCACCGGTCACGGAATCTTTCGTAACGAGCGGTCCGCCGCTGTCACCGTTGCAGGAATCTTTTCCTCCCGCATCGTATCCAGCAGCGATCATCGTCTGATCGTAGTCAGGATAGGCTTTCTTTGCGCTTTGAACATCAACGAGCGGAACATCTACGCCCATCAGTTCAGATGGCTCGGATCCGCCCTCTTCGAGTGCGCCCCAGCCCATCGTGGTTGCCATCACGCCCGGGTTTTGGTTCCCGCGATTGATGAAGTCGGCCGACGGTAGAGCAGCTGGTCTCACGCCGGTCTTTGAGAAATTAATCGGCTGTTTCAGGTGAACGAGCATGTAGTCGTAATGAACGGAGGAAGAGGTCTCTCGATAGTTCGGGTGCACGAAAGCTTGATCGATGTCGAGCTTCACGGCATTTGCGCCTTTTTTACCCACACCGAGTGTCCCGACGTAGAGTTTGAATTTTTTCGATTTCGTCACGCTCACGCAGTGACCGGCGGATAAGATCCAGCTTTCATCGATCACCGTGCCGCCACACCAAACTTCTCCCGCGCTATCCTTCACAAACTGCGCGAGGTAGGGAGCGTCGTCGTAACTTTGTACGGGATTTCCGCCTACTATAGGTGCCGCTGCGAGTGCAGCGATCGGCAGAACAGTTGTCGAGGCCAAAACCAGTCTCAATCCGTGAGAAAGAATTTTCATGCTGAGATTGTATGATTGAAAAATGAAATATCAAACGAACGTACTATAAAAAACGAACGTCAAAAATTTGATATTAGTCTACTTTTCTTGTGTAACCGCACCAGTACTGCGGTTTCGGGAAAAAGCTACTTCGCTTTTCCCTTATGAGCGAGTGCTTCAATTTCACGATCTGTTTTCTGAATCGCCTTCTCTAAACTCTTGATGCAGGCGATTTTCGCCTTTTTTAGGCGTGGCGTGAGGATGCGCTTCATCTGTTTCAGACGAAATTCGTAGGACTTCTTCGTTTTCGTAAGAGCCACATACGGAGTCGCAGTATCGTTGAATCTCTCGGGATCGGTATCGATGAAGGGGCAAGTTTGGGAATTGTATTTCTTTCGAATGAGTTCTGCGTAGCCGATCGGGTCGGTCGATGCAGTTTTCCCAAGCTTAACTTCGAGCTCCTGGCGGAAGGAGGCATCCATGTGCGCGAGCATGGCTTGCATAATCTCGGGTACGCGTGTTCCGGGCATCTTGATGGTCTTATCGAGTCGCTCGACTTGCTCCATAAAGAGATTTCGGAGACGGGATCTCTCTTCGCACTGAGGGTTTTCGCGCGCTTCTTTCGAGCCGTGGAGTCCTTGAATGACAGTTTCCGCGGTCTTTGAGTTCGCATCCATCAGGTAGTCGTTCCAAGCTTTCTCTAATCCTAGCCAGTCATACTTGCAGGGAGGCGGCGTCGCGGGCGGCGGAGTGGCGTCTTCGGCATGCGCGAGAAACGAAGGATTTACCGTGAGTAAAAGAATGAGTGCGAGAGCGGGATTTGAACGGGAGATCATCTCCCTATCATGGCGAACAGGTGTATTTCTGGCAACCCTACCAGGGCCTAAGTGCGCCCAGAATTAATTACGCGGTATGTCATTTTTTCAAGGGTTCCCAGACCATCTGGATTTTAAGCGTTTTTAGGCTGTTTTTACGTTGGCCCATAGATTGCTCAATGCGGGAGTCGTCTCTTGTCCTGAGAGAGCAGGAGACGAAAATATAAAAACCAAATCACTCAGCACCCTTCGCATTTAATACTGGAGGATGTCGAAGTGAGACACCAAAAGAGCTTCATCAGCACAGCGATCTGGACTGTAGCGAGTGTGGGCGCCTTTGCGTCCATGCTGGACGCTTCAGCCGAAACTCAGGTGTCTGCGCCGTCACTCGCGAGCTCACCTTTGGTGCTGAACGAGTCCGCGATGAGCGCAGCGCCCGTTGCGCCTCAGCCGAAAAAGTCGAAGCGCTTCGGAGCAGATCTAACGAACACGATTTCCACCTCCGTCGTCAATGCTGGCGCAAACGAACGCTCGACCACGAACGACGTCGAACTCGCCCCATGGGTCCAGCTCAACAAGATTCTAAAACTCGATCTCTACGTGGCGGTCTCAAAAGACTTAGAGAGAGAGCGTAAACTCACTCTCCAAAACACGATGCTCGGACTGTCGCATCGCCCGGTTTCCATCATCGGCGATGAGCTCAAGTACCGTTTGAAGGTTTCGGCCATTCTGCCCACGAACGAAAAGGATCGTGAAATGGCGTCGCTTCGGGGGGGCGTATCGCTTGGAAATCGATTCCTCATTTCGCCAAAAGTGCTTCCAGCCTTCAGCTCCTATTACCAGCTGAGTCTGGGGAAGAGTTTTCACGGCTACGATACGACGGTGAGCGGACAATCGAATAATCAATTCAGTGTCGGTCACACTCTACTCATGAACGTGGATATTTCTCAGTTCTACGTTCAGGTGGTGCCACGAATCACGAGTAAGTTTACCTACGAAGGCACGCCTTCATCTTCATTCGAATTGGCAGAAGAAATCGGCATGAACATCGGAAAGTTTTCAATCGGTTTGGGTCACACGAACTCGGACAACTTGGTGAAAGCAAACGGGCGGGATTCGAACTTCTCGGTCTTTGATCGCGATACTTCGAATTATTACATGCTCGCAAACATGAGTTTTTAAGGACCTGCGTCGGGGGATGTAGGTCATTTTTAAAGGTAAAACAGGGGAACGTTATGAATCAGTTAAAGCTCAGTAAACGAAAGGCTCTCGGACACTCGCTCCTCGTCGCAGCCGTCGCATTGGTCGGATGTACGAAAGAACGTGGATATAAGGAGGTCTACAAGGATTCCGTCTATAATTCAGGCGTCAAAGAAGGGATCGTCGCGGACGAGTTCATCTACGTTCCATCCCAGGTGGATGCCCCGCACTCCACGAATGGCACTATGCCAGGATCGATGGGTCAGGAACGAATTGTCCGTTTCCACTTTACCGAAAAAGAACTCATCGCTGAGACGGTGATTGATGACGAACGCTTTAAGGAAAAAACCTTAAACGCAAAACCCGTCATGTCTATCCCCGTTCAGCACGTCGATTACCGA
>CAYOJT010000217.1:0-5358 GCA_964404365.1 uncultured Bacteriovoracaceae bacterium | reverse complement strand
GGAAAGTCGACAAGGTGTGCGGTCGGGTTCTCCGCTCGCCCGATTAAGGCTTCGAAGCGCTCGCTCTGATAATCCAGGAAGGCCTGGTTCAGAAAAAGTTGAACGCTCTTTCCTTCGTTTGTCTCATCGAGTGTGATCCAGCCCAAGCCCAAGCTTCCGACTCCGCTTTCATCAGTGAGGCGCTGAGCTGCGCCTATGAGTAGTGCTGAATCGCTAAAATTGATCGAAGACTCGCCTCCGGGCTGAGTACCCGTGCGAGAATAATTCAAGGTCCCGACCCCTGAGCCGCTGATCGTGAGTTGGGGAGTGGTGCTTTGGTCTTCCGGAATGGGTACCGGCTGCGCTTGAATAGCGAAACCACGCGTAGCGAGTAGGAAAGAAATCACCGCCAGAATCGAAAATTTAGAAATCATGAGCTGACCTGCACGATCTCAGGAACTCTTACGCCCTTTTCTGCCGCATCTTCATACATGAGCATCGTCATCATGCCGCCTGGAAAGATTCCGTTATTCGTTGTTGCGAGATCGCTATGATCATGAAAATGCCACATTCCGGGGTTCGTTCCCTGAATGATGATGTCACTCGTTGTTCCGGGAAAAATCGGGATCGTGTTGAGCCGAAGGGGGCATGAAAGCGGTGAGCCGTCTTGGGCCACATGCCAGAAATCATGTCCGTGGAGGTGCATGAAGTGGGGCATCGCACCCGCACCGATCAGTCGAACACGTATGTTTTCACCCGATCGAATCATGAGCTCGTCCGTCATCGGATAGGATTTTCCGTTGATTAAAAAGTAATTAAAGTTGGGCGCCGAACTCTTTCCTCGAAGTGAAGCAGCATATGGGGGAATGTAGCCCGATTTAACAGCGTCCACGAACGCTTGCTTATTGATGAACCAGCCCATCATCCGGCCATTCATTTCTTTCATGAGTTTTAGGGACTCATTCATCTTCTGCATGCTGCCCATCATTTGAGCCATCTCCTCCATTTCTTGAGCAACTTTCACGGTGTCGAGTTCGCTCAAAAGAAGAGTGTATTCGCGTTTATAAGGAAAAACCTTCTGAATGAGGTCTTCCTTCGGTTCGATGATGAGTGATCCGAACATTCCGGCTTGGACATGCAGGTTCGTCATGTTGTGACAATGGTAGAAGTGAGTGCCCGCGGGTTGTGCGCGAAAGAGGTATTTAAAAGTTTGTCCTGGGCCAACACCCCACTGAGTGCCGTTTGGAACACCATCCATCTCATTCGCAAGCGTAATGCCGTGCCAGTGAATCGTGTGAAATTCAGGTGAACTATTTTTAAAATTTACTAACACCCAATCCCCTTCGGGGACTCTGATTTCTGGCCCAGGATAACTCCCGTTGTAAGTGAAGCCGTGGATTTTCACACCCGGGAGGATTTCGTGAACGGTAATGGCGAGTTCAATGTCGAACTCATGAATTTTTTCGCCAGGCTTTGGAGCTTCGCGCGGTGGATACAGTGGTTTCGTAGCGTTCGGATGAAAGGGGTTATTCCATCCAGACGCTGACGTTCCGGAGCTCGGAGAAGCGATCGCTGAGGTCGGTGAGCCGATCAGAAGGCTTGCGCCCAGGGCGGCTGCTCCGCCAGAGCCTGCGAGTGAAATGAAATCGCGTCTCGAGAGGGCTTCTTTTGAAAGGTCGTAGGGGCTGCCGGAGAAATCTGTCTTTAAATCTTTTGGTCCCATATTTGACTAATATACCCCCAGGGGGTATATTAGTCAAGAGAAGGCGAACTGAACTATGGATATGAATCCTACGAAAAAGCAGAGCTGTAAGATGAATCATGATCACCCGGATCATACGCATGTCTTAACTCGACTGAATCGCGCAAGCGGTCAGATGAAGGGGATAGCTTCCATGATCGAGGAGCGGCGTTATTGTGTAGATATTCTCACTCAGCTGAAGGCCGCACAGTCTGCTCTCCGCAGCGTCGAGGCTGAGATCCTCCAGAGTCATATCCGAAGCTGCATTCAGGATGCAATTGGCTCAAAAAGCCCACGAGAGATGGAAAAGAAGATTCAAGAGCTCGTTAAATTGATGAGCTGAGAAAAAATTTCTGCACCACATACCAACCCAGGACGACGGCGATCGTGTCGCCAATCGAGTTCTTCAGCGTGTCAGCAGTTGCATTTGGAAATACGGACGGAAAGTAGACCTTGAGTGGGTTTTCTAAGATTTCCCATAAGATCGCTAAAATGACAGTCGCTGTGAAATTCACATGGAGGAGGCCATAGAGAGCTCCGATTCCGAAGTGAGCGAAGGTAAATCGATCGGTGAATGCATAGTTCACTTCGCCAGGTTTCGCAGGTCGCGGCTTTTTCAATTTCAGAATGGGAATCCTCCTAGGTCTAGATTCTCATATTGGATTGAGACTAGCGAGAAATCGTAGTCGCGTGACTTTTTTATCCCTCAAACAGAACCTGAGATTTTCGTATAAAGCTTCCTGAGCTTATCCCTCATCGTCTCACAGGCTCTCACTTCCTCTAACGCCGCCATCTCCATTTCGATCGCCGTTCGGCTCTGGAGCGTATAGGTCGGAGAGGAGAGTGGCCCTGTTTTCAGACGATCAGATTCCGCTTTTAGGAGGGCGATTTCCTTACTGAACCGGTTTTTCTTTTTCGGTGCGAGCTTCGTGTCTATCGTCTGGAGAATAAGAAGTCCAAAAGTCAGGCGGGACCAGTTATTCGGATAGGAAGATAACTCATCCACATATCGAAGCGAAGCGGCGATCGTTTCCCGAATTTCCTGCTTCTTGAGTTTATATTTCTTTTTCCCTTGAGCGAGTAATCGAACAATATTCCACACGGCGGTTACGTTACAGGAGTGAGTGTACATTAACGTGTATGCCATCCCCGAGTCGCGAAGCGTGTTCGCGTTTTCGGCCAAGAGGCGTTTTGCGAGTTCCTTCTGTGTCGGCGTAATTAACGTCGCTGTCTTCAGTTTCCCTAAAGCAAAGAGCGCCTGATCTCGATTCTTGAATTTTTTAATTTTTGGATTTTCGAATTCCTGAAGGTCTAGCATAAATCCCGTACAAACTTTATGATCTTCGCTCGCCTGGGGAGCAAGTGCAGCGATTTTTGCATCGATCGTACTTTTCTTGCCCGATACCATTTGTAGAACGGAACAACCCAGTGAGAGGGGAAGGAAAAGCAAAGGAACTAGGAATCGAAAGCAGCTTTTTTGCATGTTTAAAAGTGTAACCGTGACGCGGTCCCTAGCCAAATGGAAATGATGGTCTCTTCTCTAGGATGTTCTGTAGATTCCAGCTCGCTTGCCGGGCGAAGCCAATAGAAACGTAAAAAAAGCGAGATGCCTTTCCTAAAGGTTGCTGAGTGAGCTGACTTTTGGAAACCGATTTGACGAACCTTCGAGAGGGTGGGAATCTTTTTAGGTAAAGTCTAAAAAGGAAGAGTGAATCTCATGCCGATCTCTCAAATTGTGGTTGTAGGGTTAGGTGGAATGATTGGTTCCTGTTTCAGGTACTTGGTTTCTCTCTTCTTTCAATCCGACCTTCCGCGCTTTCCCTTTGCGACTCTGATTGTAAATGTCGTGGGCTGTTTCCTGATCGGAGCAGCGGCGAGTTACGCTTCCGAAAATGGCGAACCTCTGAGTCAGGGGGCTCGGTTATTCTTCATGACTGGAATTCTCGGGGGATTCACGACCTTCTCTGCTTTTGGCTTAGAAACCCTCCAACTCATTCGAAGCGACCAACTTTCGGTAGCGCTCCTGAACGTCGGGGCGAATTTGCTCTTGGGCTTACTAGCAGTCTGGGTCGGCAGCCTCTGTTTTAGCCGATAAGACTCAGATTCGCGCTATAACGCGCCGTCACAAGGCTGGAGAAAATCCCCAAAAAAGGAGATGGTCGCCCCCATGAAAGTGGCGACCTTAAACCGTGAAGACCTGAGCCTGAATCGGGCTTCCTACCGCGAGCGGTGTTTGCAGTGTCTGCGCGCGAAGAGCGTCTGCCTTTGTTCTGAGATTCAGAAAATTCCTACAACCTTTCGCGTAGTTCTCCTCCAGCACCCTCACGAGAGGCGAAACAGTATCGGGACAGCCCGACTCACGCATCTGTGTTTGTCGAACTCGCGGCTCATTTGTGGTCAGGAGTTTGATCACGATGCAGAAGTGAACGCGATCCTGGATGACCCAGGTAACGAGTGTGTGGTCCTTTTTCCTGGCCAGAAATCGACATTAATCGATGCCTCGAATTCCAAAACCTATGCTTCAAAAATAAATCTCGTCGTATTTGTGATCGACGGGACCTGGTCGCATGCGAAAGGCATGATGCGAAAGAGTGAGCGCCTCAGGGCGCTCCCTCAGATTTGTTTTAATCCCGAGACTCCCTCGCAGTATAAAATCCGAAAACAACCGAAAGCACTCTGCCTCTCAACGGTCGAAGCCGTTCACCGACTTGTTCAGATTTTAAACCCGGATAGTAATCCTGACCGAATGATCAATCTTTTTTCTGCTATGGTTGAAAATCAGATTCAGTGTGCCGCTAAAAAGAATCTTCGCGAGCTCTCGAGGTCGAGAACGTGAGTCGACTCGATTTCAAAATCGACGGCGAAGCAGGGCTCGCGCGCGCCGCGCGACTTACCACCCTTCACGGCGAGATTCTCACACCGATTTTCATGCCGGTCGGAACTCAGGCCACAGTCAAGGGTCTCGAGGTAGGGGAGTTGAAGAAGGTGGGCTCAAGGATGCTCCTTGCGAACACCTACCACCTGATGCTTCGCCCGGGAGTAGAGGTTTTTAAGCGATTCGAGGGTATTCACTCCTTTATGAACTGGAGTGGGCCAGTGCTCACTGATTCAGGCGGTTATCAGATTTTTTCTCTCCCCCATTCGCGATCGATGACTGAAGAGGGTGCGAAGTTTCAAAGTTACGTCGATGGCGCGATGCACCTCCTTTCACCGGAAACGAGTATCGCGATCCAAAAGACGATTCGAAGCGACATCATGATGGTACTTGATCAGTGCATTCCATCGACTTCTTCGCATCGGGATGCGGTGAATGCGATGGAACTCACGCACCGCTGGGCGCTTCGGAGTTTTAATGCGCGTGGGGATTCGCCTCAAGCGATGTTTGGAATCATTCAGGGAGCTTGTTTTGAGGATCTTCGCCATCGCTCGGTTGAAGCGTTGACGAAGATTGCTTTCGATGGGTATTCGATTGGTGGACTTGCGGTAGGAGAGACAAAATCTCAACGAGAAGATTTCACAGAAATTACGACTCGTTTACTTCCGAAAAATCTACCTCGATATCTGATGGGGGTCGGTACTCCGCTCGATATTCTGGAGGCGGTATATCGGGGCGTGGATATGTTTGATTGTATTTTACC
>CAYOJT010000216.1:290-5384 GCA_964404365.1 uncultured Bacteriovoracaceae bacterium | reverse complement strand
CGATTCGATGCGGAAGAGGCGCTAGCGAAAGCACGTCAAAACACGGATCAAGTCGGAAACGAAACGACCGCAGATGGCAGTGAATTTGTACCCATTCGCGCCGAAGACTTTCTCTCGGGTTCCAAATCGTACTTTGACGTTTACGTTCGGCTGCCGTCTGGAAAACAGATTAAACTTTTGCAAGCGGGGGACTCGTTCACTGCAGACCGGCTAGAGAGTTATCTCAAGAAGGGCGTCACTCATTTCTACATTCGTAAGGACGTTCAGGAACAGTACATCGGATACTGCGATCACGTTACGACTGCACTTTTGAAAAACAAAGCAGTGCCGATGGCCGTTAAATCCACCCAGGTGATGAACCACGGAGAAGAAGTGATGAATCACATGCGCGAAAACGGTGTGACTGAGGCGAATTTGAAATACGCCACGAAATTCGTCGCAAACACCCGTGAACTCGTTTCGCAGCTTGCGGCTGCAAATGCCGATTGTGATTTGCTTTCCGATTTTATGGCCGATGTGGCGGCTTATGAGCATGGAGTGGGAACGGCAATGATGGCCGGAATTCTCGCGCATCAACTCTCTATCGCGTCTGAGAATCCGGTTCATATCATCGGAACAGCGGCGATGTTTCACGACATTGGTCTCACGCATATGGATGAGGTCGTGAAAAGTGAAGACGAATCCAAAATGGATATCGATCAGATCATGATTTTTAGAACCCACCCCGATATCGCGGCAGAGACACTGGCTTCGATGCCAGCCGTGAATCCTTCTGTGATCCAGGCGATCGAGCAGCACCATATGCGAATCGGTGGAAAAGGTTTTCCTGAACGTACGGGCACGACTCCGGTGAATCGTGTGGCGGAGATCATTGGAATTTGTGATGAGCTCAATATCCGTGTTGCGCGAGCTGCGAAAACGAAAGATTTCGATTTATTCACCGATCTCGAAGTGAATGTGTTTCCGTTTTTCTCACAGCGAATTGTACAAGCCGTGAAAGCGGCATTCTATCCTGCACGCTACGGACAGGCCGTTCCGCCACGAATGGCAAACTGACGAGTTTGTCAGTTCTGACAGCTCCAAAGAAAGAGTAATAATTCCAGGAACTGCTTCGGTTCGGTATTTGCACGTCTTCAGTGCATGACGAGTTTTGGAAAAATCTGTTTCACGGGAATGATGCTCTCCGTCCTTTTCGCTGACTCCGCGAGTGCAGCACTGGGCGAGATCGATCTAGAAAAATTCAAAAAAGAATCAAACCTCCGTCTTGAAAATATTTATGGTGCGGAAAATTTGGAAGCTGAAGGCTCTCTCTATTTCCAAGATGGAGTGGGGACGGGGTCGGAGGTCTTTTCTGACTTTGCGACACTCACTTATGTGCGTCGGTCACGAGTGCCGCTTGAACACCGTTCGATCGATGCGGTCGGTTACCGCCTCGAGCTGAACGGGAAATTGAGACCTGTAAATGTCCAGTTTCGTCGAACCTCAAGAAACGAGGTCCGTGCTCTTGTATTCGCATTTCCTGGCACGGCCCTCACAATGCTGACGCGAGGAACATCGCTTTCTCGAGCTCACGAAATTTCTGGTGCAGTCTCCGAACAGTTTCCGAACGTCCGTATAACCCTGTTCGAGAGTTTTCTCATGATGCAAATCGAGGGCCCCCCACGGGAGATGCCAGAAATTGTTCAAATGCTTTCCAAGGAGAAGGAATATGCCGGAACTGATCTTAACTATGAAATCTACGCCTACCCGGCTGAATTCGATCGTGCAAAAGAGTTGGTACAGATCACTGGTGTGGTCGACCTCGATGCGCTTCGGACGGTATCGGGAAAATATAAAAAGGCTGGGATTCCGTTTGCGACCGAAACAACTATCCCGCAGTCGTTAAAACCTTAAGTCGCTAATTCCACTGAACAGGCACCTGAGCCACCGTGTCTTCCGAGCGCTGGATTTTCACAAAACCGTTCTGGCGACCGTAATTGAAGACATCGCGTGTGACGCGAACGTCTTGCATACAATATTCGATGATTTTCTGAATCTCGCCGGCTTTCCACCATTCGACGGCTTTAAGACCGTCTGCTGATTTTCCGGTACCTAAAGTTCCACGTGCGACGTGTTCAAGTTTCAAGAAGCGCTGACGGGTCAGGGCCTCGAGGTCGTACATAATGTCGAACGCATCTACGTTTTTCACTTCAAGTCCGTAAGGAACAAGAACCGGTAAGTCGAATCCGCGGATGTTGTAACCCACGACCAAACGCTCTTCACAGAGCTCGACGAGTTTCGAGAGTTCGTTTTCGGTGTAGGAGATGAATTGATCCGTCTTCGAATCGTATGCGCAAGCAACCGAGACGCCGAGTTTATCGATGTGATCCCAGCCTCCCACTTCTTGAACGAGGCGCTGGGTTTCGAGGTCAAGAACGAGGTAGTGGCGATGTTTGAGAAAGAGGCTTGAAGGCGAGACGTCTTCTGAAAACGGCACACTGTAGTTGTGCTTCCAGAAAGAGGGAGCGAGCTTAATGCGGGTCGTCGTTTTATTTGCCGTACTCATTGCCGTTTATGCCTGGTTTGACTTTGAAAACACCTTGGCTCCCGGGTCATTTATTGTCAAGATGACGGAAACTTAAAGGCAAACCATGAACCCATCCGTGAACGCGACCCAGGTCGCGGAAACCCTCTCTAAAAATTTCGACTCGTATCTCAATGAGTTAATCACGCTCGCCAAGATTCCAATCGTGTCGTTCGACGGTTTTGATCCCGCCAATGTGCGTCGGAGCGCGGAAGCAACCGCAACACTTCTGAAGAAATCAGGATTCGAAAAAGTAGAACTCCTCACCTTGGGTGATGCGCACCCGTACGTTTACGGCGAGTGGATGAAGGCGGGCCCGGGCGCACCGACTGCGCTCCTGTATGCCCACCACGACGTTCAGCCTCCGGGTCGCGACGAGCTTTGGAAAACTCCCGTCTGGGAGCCGACCTTGAAAGAAGGTCCGGGCGGGATGCGGCTGTATGGACGCGGAACGGCTGACGATAAAGCTGGAATCATTGTCCACGCAGCAGCCTTGGATTCTTTTTTGAAAGCGCAAGGAAACTGCCCGATCAATCTGAAAATCGTGATCGAGGGTGAAGAGGAAGTCGGATCGACCCACCTCGAAGAATTCCTGATGAAGTATAAAGAAAAACTTCAGGCTGACGTTCTCATCCTGACGGACACTTCGAACTTCGATTGTGGAAAGCCAGCGCTGACAATCGCGCTTAGGGGTTTAGTAGCGGTCGATGTTGAAGTTCGCGCGCTCACGAAGTCCGTTCACTCGGGCATGTGGGGTGGTCCGATTCCTGATCCTGTGATCGCGCTCTCGAAGATGCTTGCGGCGCTTGTCGACGAAGAGGGCCGGATCGCTGTTCCTGGCGTTCGCGAAATGGTTCCGCCACTGAATAAAGACGAAATCGAAGCGATGAAGCGCATTCCTTACGACGAGAAGCTTTTCCGCGAACAGGTTGGGCTTGTTTCAGGCGCAAAACTTCTCCCTGAAGGCCCAAACCCGATCGCGCTGCTCTGGCGCTATCCGTCCCTCACGGTGACTGCGATTCAAGCTTCATCGCGTAAACAACCTTCCAACATCATTAACGACGCTGCGTGGGCCCGCGTGACGATTCGAGTTTCAAACGGAATGGATCCGAAAAAGGTCGAGCGACTTCTCGGTGAACACCTGAAGAAAAACTGTCCATGGGGTCTTGAAGTGACACTCACCGGAGAGCAGCACGGATCTGGCGCCTGGGCGATTGAGCCGAAGGGACCTGCGTTTGAGGCGGCGATGAGTGCGATGAAGGCCGGGTATGGCGTTGAGCCTTACATGATCGGTTGTGGTGGATCGATTCCGTTTGTGAAGCCGTTCGCGGCAGCTCTTGGGGGGGCTCCGGCTCTCTTGATCGGCGTTGAAGATCCGTACACGAACGCACACGGTGAGAATGAAAGTTTATTAGTCAGCGATTTGAAGAAGGCCTGCTTAAGTCAGGTGTTTTTATTTCAAGAAATCGCAAATCGAATGAAACGCTAAATTTGAGCGGCGTGAAACCGCACATTAAATTCGGCGCGATCGAAGTTCGCGCATAAGGGGATTAAAGTGGAAGCTACAAAAGAAATTGAAACGGGAAACATGAGCGTCGTCGAAGAAACGATGCGCTCGCAGCGGGATCACTGGCGCGAAATTTCGAAGTCGGTATCTAATCTTGAGAGCCGTGAGTTTCCGCACGGCGGACCTTCTCGAATTATTTTTTATGGCTTGGGCTCAAGTTTCATTTCCGCAAAACTCTGCCAGCTTACCCTGAAACGCGATCGCACTCGAAAACGCGTGCCTTTGATTGCGTGCCCATCGACCCACGTTGGGGTGGATGCGGTTCCATCCAAAGGGGACTGGGTATTTGCTTTCACGCATCGGGCGAGTGGAGGTCCTACGACTCAGGCGATGGAATTAGCTTCGAAGCTCGGCGCTTTTACCGTTCAGGTTTCTGCCCAAGGAGTTGAACAACATCCAGCAGCAGATTATTTACTCCCGACCGTTCCTCGTGAACGCGTGGAGCCGCATACGGCAGCAGTGACGGGCGGGATTTGTGCGGTCACTTCGCTTCTGTTAGGAGAAAAGGCGATCGAGGAGTGGGAAGCGCTCGCTTCTCTTCCAACCCCAGATCTTGAACTTTGTAAGCGCCGTGCAGGCGATGGCCCGACGATTCTCTTAGGTGAGTGGGAAGGCGAATGGCTTGCGCGCGAAGGTGCACTGAAACTGATGGAGATGGCGCGCCTTCCGGTCCGCGCATTCGGAACCGAAGAATTCTTCCACGGCCCAAGCTACTCGACTGGCCCAAAAGATAAAATCTGGCATATTTCGCTCCCAAAAGATCCTAGGAACGACGAAGTAAAAGCCGATCATACGATTGGAGTTTTCGGAGCAAGCCCACTCGCTTGGATGCCTGCGCTCTTGGAGCTTCAGTGGATGGCGCTTGCGGTTGCGCTCAATCGCGGAATTGATCCTGACCTGAACCTCAGGAGCTAAGCGATGAGCGAGAAGCGAGTCAGCTTCGGAAGCGATAATCATGCGGGAG
>CAYOJT010000216.1:0-280 GCA_964404365.1 uncultured Bacteriovoracaceae bacterium | reverse complement strand
TGCACCCTTCTGTTTTAGCGAAGATCGCTGAAGTGGATGCTCTAGGCGATGTGGGCGCTTACGGCAGCGATCCGGTTACCGCGGAAGCTCTTTCGGTTTTTAAACGTGAGTTCGGTGAGAAATCGGAGACGTTTTTCGTATTCAACGGCACGGCCGCGAATACATTAGCGCTCTCGGCGTTTGTTCCATCCTACGGATCGGTTTTATGTGCAGAAAAAGCCCATATCGCGGTCGATGAGAGTGGGGCGCCTGAGAAATTTGGCGGATTTAAACTTGATCT
>CAYOJT010000215.1:0-5398 GCA_964404365.1 uncultured Bacteriovoracaceae bacterium | reverse complement strand
TTCGAGACCGGCATTGAAAAAGAAAGTCACATGAGCGTATTTTTCAGTCTCCGCGATTCGAAACTGTTTCATTTGTTTCGACTCAATAATTTTAGGTAGGATGTTTTCGAGATTTTGAGGACCGTACGCGATCGGTGCGGGGAGGTTCGCGTCGTATTGGGTCATGCCCGCGAATGCAGAAAGTTTCACTTTCTTTTTTCTCGTGAAATCCGAAAAATCCGGAAGCACGAAGCTCGACGTGATTTCTCGAGCGCGATCCGATCGGTAATTAAAGAAGATAAGTGCATCCCCATCTTGTATTGATCCATTGGGATCCAGAAGGACGGGTTCGACGAATTCGTCCGTTTTACCGTTTGCGTAGGATGCTTGGACCACATCGAGAGCGGATTTTTCGACCGCTCCAGCGCTTCCTGTTAAAACATCATAGGCTTTTTCGACTCGGTCCCATCGCTTGTCCCGATCCATAGCGAAGTAGCGGCCGGATAAAGACGCAATTTTTGCTTTTGGGTGTTTCAGGAGTCGTTCGATGTACGCCGGCGCTGAATTCGGCGGGGTGTCTCGACCATCTAAAAATGCATGGACGTAGATTTCTGGAACTTTGAGCTCAAAGGCCAGAGTCAGAAGCGCTTCGAGGTGCTCGATGTGTGAATGAACGCCACCGTCCGAGAGAAGTCCCATGAAATGGACTCGGCCTGATTTTTTCGCTCCTGCTTCGATCGTCGATCGAAGTGTTGGGTTTTTGAAAAAATTTTTTGTTTTAATCTCATTCGAGATTCGAGTCAGGTCCTGATAGATGATCCGACCCGCACCCATCGTCATGTGACCGACTTCGCTGTTCCCCATCACTCCATCCGGGAGTCCTACGGCGCCACCGTGAGTGAGGAGTTGAGAGTGGGGATACTTCTTCAGGAGGTCATTGAAGAAAGGCTTTCTCGCGTTTCGAATGGCATTGAATGGAGAGTCTTTTCCGATTCCAAATCCATCCAAGACGATGAGGAATGCGCGCGAGGAGTTCATGGCCCGAGATTACCCTAAAAAGCAGGATATCGGAGCGCGTTAAATTACTTCTGAGGGAAGGAAGCGGTCAATTGTTGCGGTGTTTGGACCGGAGGACAGGTCTTCAAAATCCCGCCCGTTTTCTCGATCTTGTTGAATACGTTTCCTGGGTACTTAAACTTGTTAACGGGGTGGCCGTTATAATTTCGAAGAGCGGTTTCGTAGGCTGCTTTCAATGCCGGCCCCTTCGCATTGGCGCTCGTGAGTGCCATTCCCAGCTGATTCACGAAGCTAAAAAGACCCATGAAGAGAGAATCGCGGGTGTGTTTATACACCCCATTTCGAACAGCGCTTAAACATGATCCACCGTTATCCAGGCCGCAGTCAGTTTGGCAGTAATCTCTCGGAGGCGGGGAGCAGAGCTTTCTCCAAGGGTATTCACCGACTGGCTGAGAGTTTGGGTAAAGTACTGCTAAGATATCTGCTGCGGCGTCTTCCCAGTCTTTCGCGTAGAGCGCCGACTTGTACCCTCCTTTTTTACAGTCAGTGGCCTCCAGCATGAGGCAGCTGTCTTGAATCGCAATTCCAGTCATCGCGGTCAGACCGGAACCCCCGCCGTTTTTGTGGGGTATGAAATCTCCGCTTTCTTGGTGGATGATCCCCGCGAAAATATAGGGGTCCACTCCGACTGCGATTGCTGAATTGATGATGTTTTCCGCAAGCTGAGAGTCGCCCTTATAATTTAAGACTTCTTGGTTCTTCGTGGTCTTCGCCCAGAGTTTGCTTTCTGCGATCTTCCCGTCAATGAACGTTTGTAAACAGGCGGCATCGGGTTTCCCATAATAGAAGTGAGGAGAACCCAGTCCCACAATCTTGATTGTATCGAAGAAAACGGAGAGGTCCGCCTGAGCGGGCTTTCGATCCGCAGGAACGCTGGAGCAGCCCAAGAACGGAAGTGAAACAAGTAGGGTAAGAGTGAGAACTCGCATCATCATCTATTATGAAGGAATTCCGCTCGGAATCTAGGTGCAAGACGCGAATATTCCTGAGTTTTAAGCTGACTTTAATCTCTGATTTCCTTTAAAGCGCCGTAGAGAAAAGGACGATAAGGAAATGACGATGAAACGCGCTCGATACTTTCTTCATACGCTGTCATTCCTAGTTATGGCATTGGGTGCACAAGCATCCGATATCCCCGATGGGAAATTAATGCCTAGGCTTTCATTCACCTTCGAGGGTCTGCCAGGCGTGGGTGAATTCGAAAAACACCCACTCGCATCCACCGAAAAAATCGTTCAGGCCCTGCGCGCACACATGACCCCGTATCCGGTGATGTTTGTTGCGGGGGGGAAGGTTGAAAAACATACTGCGGCGCTCAAGGCCCTCGAGTTTTGGACTAAGAAAGAATACTCGGCGTTTTCATTTCCCTGGTCCGGAAGACCGATGACCGAGATCCCTGAATCTGAACTCATCGAAGAAGTTCGAAAGAATCAGAACTGGATTGCGACCTACCGAACGATCGGAAATGATCGTGGGTTTCGTTTTCCGGAAATGAAGGTCGAAAGTGGTACGAAAAAACGGAGAGAGCTCGTAAAACACCTGAATGATCGCCAGTACAAAGTTGTACCCATTACTCTCGGGATTCAAGACGGTCCCTTTTGTGAAGCGTACGATCGAATCCCCGACAAGGATGCGCTGAAAAGGACAGAATTTCGAAAAGTTTACCTCGAATACATACAAGCTAACTTTGACCACTGGCTCCCCATTCAACGTCAGTTTTTTAAAGATAATCCACCTTGGATTCTCAGCTTTAAGCTTTGTGATTTAAATGCGGAATTTATGAACGAGTTTTTGGAATGGGTTCACCGAAGAGGGCACATCACCGAGGGTGTGCGTGACTCCATTAAACATCTCTTTTATCGAAAAGATCTTCCGCGCTACCTCACGCCCGATGCTCGTTCAGTTTTCGAAAGTTTTGGACGACATCGTCAGCGAGACTATGAAACAAGCCAGGACCCGCAGCTTCTTGAGACCTATGAAGCGAACTGGAAAGGAAGAGTCGAGCGAGTGATTTCGCCTCCTCCAACACCTGTGGGACGCACCATCGAATAAGCTTAACCTTCGTTGTGATAGGGATGATCGTGATTTACGCTGAGAGCCCGATAAATCTGCTCCGCCAGCAGAAGTCGCGCTATTTCATGCGAGGTAGTCTGCGGGCCAAATGAAAGCACTGCGCGCGCTTTCTTCCTGAGCTCAGGATCAAATCCGAGGCTCGATCCGATACAAAATGCGATTTCAGGTATCGAAGCACCTTCGGATTCTTTCAGAAATTTCGCCCATTCCAGCGTCGTCGACGCTTTACCTTTTTCATCCAGGAGAATGTAGGCCCCTCGGGTGGATAATAGTTTCGAGAGCCGTTCGCGAAGGATCTCGGCTTCTTTAGTCTGAATTTTTTGGCGAGTAGCGATGGATTTATCGGGGACAGTCAGGGATTTGAGCTCAACTTCATTCACGCTTGCCCAAGCGCCCGAGTTTCTAACGTAGTAATCGACCGCTTCACGAAGGCCTGGTGCTTTTAATTTTCCAAAGGCAAGGATCGTGATCTTCATAACGATCCTTGATCTTAGTTGAGACGTGAAGCTCCGGCTCCGTAAAATTCGGAAGGAACTTTCACGCGGGGAGCGTCTTTCCAGAGATTTTCCAGATCGTAGTATTCGCGGAGCGCATCGAGGAAGATGTGAACCACAACGTCGCCACAATCCATGAGTACCCAGCGACCTTCTTGAATTCCTTCTGCCGACAAGAGTTCGTAGCCTTGAACATCCATCGCGGTTGCTACGGCATCGGCGATCGCTTGAACTTGGCGATCGGACATCCCGCTACAAATGATGAAGTAATCCGTAAAACCCGAGATTTCGGAGAGGTCTAGGATCTTTAGGTTTTCGGCCTTTTTATCGATAGCGGCTTGAGCGACGAGGAGGGCTTTTTTCATCCCGTCAGGATTCGCGTGTTGGGCTGCTTCGGTTTCGATCATTTTTTCAGAATTAGTCGTCATAAATTTAGTTTTCGAGTGAAGGACGGATACCATAGAGGGCCTGCTCCCTCAAATAACTCTCTACGGAAGGCACGATTTGGCCGGGGGCTGATTTGCCCTTTAAAGCGATTTCACGGCGAATTTCGGTTGAATTGAGTTCAGGAGCGGGGGTTGGAATCTGAAAAAGGAGCTGATTTCCAGGCAGGCTAAACTTACGGTCTGCCAGGCGTCTTAGGATGCCCGAAGCTTCGAGCTCCTTCAGCATCTTCTCGATACGCGCGGACGCATCGGGTTTTCGCTCCAGAACGACCCAAGGGCAGAGGGAGAGGAGTTCAGGGAAGCGATGCCACTTCGGTAAGGACTCGAGTTGGTCGGTTCCAAGAACGAAAGCAAATCGAAGTCCGGTCGCTTTCAGCTCACTTAAGGTATCGAAAGTGTAGCTGGGCTTGCCACTCATCGAACGGTCAATTTCTCGAGTATCGATCTCGATTTCGCGTGGCTCTCCGACTTCTGGAGAAAAGGTTCGTTTTACCATCTCGAGGCGATGAGCGGTCGGCGTCTCGGTTTGTTTCAGAGGCGGGATCGCAGCTGGAATAATTTTTACGCGGCCAAACCCCGGATTCTTAAAAAGTTCAAAAGCAGCGATTCGATGTCCGACATGCGGGGGATCGAAGGTGCCTCCGAAAACGGCAGTGTATTCGCTCCAATTAAGCTCGGATTTTTTCATCATCCGGCAAAGCGGGTTTCGCTTCTCCACGAGTGAGAGGAGAGGCTTCGTCGCGAGACGCGCGAACTTGCTCGTTCATCGCGTACATCAGATCCATGAGGCCTTCGCCGGAAACGGCGGAGATCACGAATGGTTCTTTCGGCGCGGGATGAACACCGCGAATCGAAGTGATTCGGGCGCGAAGAGCGAGACGTGCACGTTCGACGAGCTCACGATTTCCCTCTAAAACATCGAGTTTGTTGAGGACTACGATTTCAGGCTTGTGAAGAAGAGCCTCGTTAAATAGGCCCAATTCCTGGCGAATCACAGTGTAGCGGCGCACGAGTTCTTCAATCGCGCGATCGAAGCTATCCTCACCTTCGCCAGTAGCGTCCTCTAAGAACTTCGTTCCATCGAGGAGGTGAACGAAGACGCGTGTGCGTTCGATGTGCTTTAAAAATTTATGACCGAGACCCAAACCTTTGTGCGCGCCTTCAATGAGTCCTGGAATATCAGCGACTACGAAGGAGGAAAGGTCAGGAAGCGAAACCACGCCCAAGTTTGGAGTCAGCGTCGTGAATGCGTAATCCGCAATTTTAGGTCGTGCCGCTGAAATTCTGGAAATGAGCGTCGATTTTCCGGCATTTGGAAATCCGATGATC
>CAYOJT010000214.1:0-5407 GCA_964404365.1 uncultured Bacteriovoracaceae bacterium | reverse complement strand
CTAAGCTCGGCATTCCGTCGGGATCAAGCTGGATCATCCAAGTCCGCGCTTCCTCATGATTGGAGTCGTACACAATTAAATCGACCGCGCCGGATTTTTCTACAACCGACTGCACGGCTACTACGTGCGAGTAGACAAGAATAAGCGCTAACCTTCCCCCATTTACCGTTTCGCGAACGGATTCCAGAAAGTGTTTCAGATGAGTTTGTTCCCGCTTGGAATCGATCGGCTTTGATTTGTGCGCAAGAAAAGTGGGGTAGAGCGGGAGAATGTCTCGAATCGCGATTTCCAAGTTGAATCGGGCTGCTTGACGTAAAAAAACCATTCGATGCGCCCGACAAAAGGATTTCAAGTTATCAAATCCAGTCACCTTCACCCTCTCACCCATGCCGCGGAGGTAGTTCTTTCGGAGCTTTCGGATAAAGCTTTCGACGTCACGATCGCTAGAGAGCGCGACCGGTGCAGTAGAATCAAAAATCACATTTTCATAAAAAGCTGCGCTGAGGCCCGCAATGCCCTGACAGATCCCCTTTTTTACACCGAGTTTTCCGAGGATTGGATCAGCTTTCGGGAGATCTGGATCCGAGTTCCGAAAACAGAGAGTGTCGGCGTCCATCTTAAAGACGCGCTCTGTATTTTGAGACGCTTCGCTTGAACCGACGAAAAGCGATGCGACGGCAAAAACGATCATGAAAGCAGTTCGGAATATCATTCTCCTAAATGATCTCAGACCACGCTCTCTAACGCGGAGTGGGTAAATCATCCCGGGATTCGTCCTTTTGCGATTCGGATGGAGAACTGGAGTACGTCCTGATTGTGTTTGGGGTCGAGTTCTTCTGCGGCTCGGGTTAAGTTCAGAACATTTTTAGCCTGGTCTAAAATGAGTGGAAGAAAGCGGGGTGAAACTCGGCGGAGCAGGTGGCGCTCCTCGAGTTTTTCAAAATCAAACCAGCTTGCGAATTCCAGATCCCAGCTGTCGAGTTGGGCATAAACTTTTTTCAGTCCTTCGTCGGTAGGCGGGAAAATCATTTCTTTCGAAGAATTGAAAACGCGATCGCCTTCTCGAACCAGAATCTTAGCCAAGCGAAGGTCTTCGATGACTCGCTCGATGGTTTTTGCGCCGAAAGACTGGGCGAGTTCCGAAATTGCGATCCAGCCGCGCGAGAGCGTGAGTACTAAAAAGAGGAAGTAGTGCTCGCGAGTTTGAGAGAGCGCAAATACCTGTTTATTGGAAAGAGCTTTCTGCTGACGAAGCGGTTTAGGTGAATCGTCGGCGGAAGTCTGGGGAGAAGTCTTGGGCGGTCCCTTTGAAAGAGCGGCCGCTGCATCTGAACCCGCTTGAAAAAGGTAGTCGTAGCGGGGAAAGAGAGTTTCACAGAACGCGAGGATGAGTGATTCCGCATCGTGTTTTTCGAGGTGTGAACAAAGAGTGCTCACGACTTTTTCGGACGGAAGTACGGCGCCTTTCTCGATTCTTGCGTAATACGAATAATTAAATTCCAGCTCTGCGCGCTCGGAGAGGTGAAGGTAGAACGCGCGCGCACTCTTAAATCCTAAGGATTCTCGGACGTTTACGAGTTTTTGAGCGAACCTCAACATGCTTTAAGTGTATCGGAATTTGTGCACAAAAAGTTCATAGTGAAAAAGAAAAAGTCTACGCAATGCGTCAAGCATTCTGTATAACCGCTCGTGTTTGGTTGTGGTGAATCGAGACCATAATCAGAGCTGAGCGAAATGTTGAAGCGGTAGCGGAAGCTGAAGTTGTTAAAAGTTGAAGCGGCTTAAAGCGGTATAAGTGGTGAAGTTTTCTCGCTCTTCTCTGGATCTAGGCTGAAATACAGTCGACCAGGGCTCTGATTGCGGTGATTGGATGATCGATTCGAGATGCGGTTCTCGAGCACGTCGGGCGGACGTTCCCCCTGTTGAACGTCCGACGTGGTCACCCTTTTTAAAGTTTATAGTTGTCCCAACCCCAACCCCTGAACCCCCCGACAGGAGAGGCCCCGAAGAAATCGGAGCCTCTCCTGTCTGCTTTTAAGCTTCCCCGTACGGCCTGTAGGGGCTGGGAGAGCGGGAATACTGGCCTTCGCACCGTCCTCCTCGAAGAGTTTGATGTGTGCACAGAAAGTAGAATGTAGACTATTAAAAGCTTATGCAGCGCGTCATGTTTTAGGTATAACTCAGCTCCCTAAAGTAATTAGGCACTGCGAATCGAAGTGCTCTCGGGCTTGAGAGATCGATACGCGGAAACTAGAAGGAAGATTTTGTGAAGCGTTCTTCAATTCGATTTTTTCACTCTGTCGTAGCCTCTCTCGTGGTGATGATTTCCGCGACCTCTGCGCATGCGGATCTGAACGAGAGTTGTAAACTCCAGGGTGACTACGGCGCTGTATTTAGCGGCGCCGCTGGTTTAGCCAAGGCTTCGAAGAAGCTTGGCGCGAGTGCGGACGTCGTTCTTTTAGAGAAAAGAACAGATCTCGCACGGCTTGCGAATGATGCCTTTGCGAAGTGCATCAACCTTGAAACTGCTCGATTACTGAAGAACAGAGAGCCGATTGAGATGGCTCCGGCGATCTGTACGGAAAAAGAAAACAATCTCATGAATGAGGTTGTTCCGGTACTCGCGAGTAAGCAGTTCACAGACAAGAATGACAACGTAAAGGATTGTTATCCACCTCAGTTGTCCGACGAAATTTCAAAAGTTTTTAACTCCATTATTCAAAGAGCCCGCGCTATGCGCGGGGTCGCGTACGGCCACGGGGTCGAACGCTAAGATTTTCCCTGTCCCAACCCCCTGAACCCTAGTTTGAGAGAGTCCCCGATGGATGGGGGACTCTCTCAAAGTGTTTTTGGGCTACTGAGTCATGCACCCTTCGGTCACCTTTTTCTTTCATTCCCGAAAGAGATGGTGAAAAACTATTCCTCCAATCAACCCAACCCTAGGAGTGAAGAAAATGGCAATCCCATACAAGGTCGAACAGAAAGATTTAGGACAAGGTAAAGGTCTTTTCGCCGTATTTAAAACGAATCAGGGCGAGTGGATCGCTTCGCTTGAGGAAGAAAAAACTCCAGAAACCGTGGGAAATTTTGTAGGCCTTGCGACCGGCCAAAAAGAATACATCGACCCAAACACGGGCGATAAGTCGAACCAGCCCTTCTTCGACGGCACCATCTTCCATCGAGTGATCAAGAATTTCATGATTCAAGGCGGCGATCGTTTGGGTCAGGGAACCGGTGGACCGGGTTATCGATTCAAAGATGAAATCCACCCTTCGCTGAAACACACGACTCCGGGCCTTCTTTCGATGGCAAATGCCGGCCCAAATACGAACGGATCGCAGTTTTTCATCACTTTGGTTCCATGCCCTTGGCTCGATGGAAAGCACGCCGTTTTCGGAAAAGTGGTGAAGGGAATGGAAGTCGTCGAGAAGATCGGAAACTGCGCAACCGGCCCGATGGATCGCCCAAAATCCGAAGTAAAGATCGAATCGGTAAAAATTTATCGCAGTGGTTGACAGTCCCAATCAGCTTAGTCACACTGGTCTCAGTCTGAAGATTCAGTCTGGCAGCGGAAAAACACGGATGGTCTCCGTTCATCTAAAGGATTAGACGCCAGGCTGATTCGGAATATTTTCGAAGTGAATCGAAATTCGGGCATCTCATAACCGTGAATACGGAAATGGGTCGGACGAATTCAAAGACAAGGAGACACATCCATGAATAAAGCACAACTCATTGAAGCAATCGCAATGGCTGCAAACGTCACTAAGACTGATGCAGAAAACTGCCTCAATTCCGCGATCGACACGATCAAAAAATCCGTGAAAAAAGGTGACGATGTCACCCTCATCGGATTCGGAACCTTCACGAAGGCAAAGCGTAAAGCACGCATGGGCCGCAATCCACAAACCGGAAAAGAAATCAAAATTCCGGCTTCGATTGCTCCGAAGTTCCGCCCAGGCCGCGAATTCAAAGAAGCATTGAACTAAGCGTTCAGCTTAATGAGAAACCCCTGCAGGCTGGATGCTCGCAGGGGTTTTTTATTTCTAGAATTCTGATTTTTTAGAGTACTTCGAAGAGCGTCGTTCCGTCATCGGAGCTAAAGGGATAGTTGTAGACGGTTCCAGAACCCGCGGCCCCAAAGCCTGGCGTCGCGAGATCCCAAAGTCCGTTGCTCGAAGATGATCCGTTGATCTGAATTGAAAGGGCGCCATTTAATCCGTCAAAAACTGCCGCCGCATTATCGAAAATCGCAGAATAGGCGGGAACAGTTCGGTTACAGCGATAAGGACTGACTCCCCCAGCATTGTAGGTGGATGAACAGATGAAATACTGGTTCACCGTGCTGAGTGCATCGTCGTAGGTGTAAGCCGTCATCGATTCCACATCGTAGTTATCGTAAAGCGAAGTCGATGTTCCGCCGGAGAGCGCATTGTCTTTGGCATGTACGATTATAAAATGATTCATGACGTCGGCTGACATCTTCGCCCCGACAAGCGGCCATGCCGAGTTGATTTCCCCATAAATCGTCGTGTCAGTTGGAATCACGACTGGATAGCCGTCCGCTTGGGTGAGCGCACTCAGGACATATGCGCCTCCCGTATCTTGTGAGCTATAGACGGTGTCACTATCGGTCGGAATCATCGTGACCCAATTCACTTCCGCTCCATTGGACATTCCACCGAACATAAAAATTCCAGTTTCGTTCTCGATTGCGGTCGTTTCGTCCTGGACCGAGAAAAGCGGAGTTGCAGTTTGAACGAATCGATTCGTTCCTTCGGAGTCGATCACCATGAGCGTTTGCCATCTGGAGTTCGCCACAGCGTCTCCGAGGTCAAAGGTCCAGGTGTAGAGATCATTAAAATTGATGGTGACCTGAATGGTCTGAAGTGTAGTGCTGGATGGGAGCGCTGCGAGCACCTGAGAAGCGAGCGTGGCGCCGAGTTCGGATTTAATTGCGTTTTCTAAGTGAAAAATCATTTTCACGTTTGTGGGAGCAGACGGAGTCACATTCAAGCCAGTTTCGATGTATCCGGAAACGCCATCATCCGCTAGCGTATCGTAAATCGTTTCCTGTCTGTAGAAGACAGCGATCGGATCGACGTAAATTTCAATGTCCGTTAAATCATCGAGCGAAGTAGTCGAGCCGTTTGTGGCACCTGAACGAAGGGAAGCGATCCCATCCGCGATCGATCCATTCATGCATCCACTTGGAAAAAGAACCGCCGCTCCCAGGAAAGGAAGTGTAAGAAGGCCAGCGATTTTCCCCCTGAGTTTCATCGCTTACATTGCCTCGATTTTGATCGTGTCGGTTTGATTCGACGGGATCGGATAGCTTGGAGTGAAAAGTTTAGACGGATCCCAGATGGAGGTACCAGCATTTCCGATTAGGTCATCGTAGGTCGCT
>CAYOJT010000213.1:0-5425 GCA_964404365.1 uncultured Bacteriovoracaceae bacterium | reverse complement strand
TCTCTAGCCCTAGTTTTGTTAAGCCCGTGCGCGTAATCGTAGTCAGCGACATAGATTGCGCAGGGACTTCGGAAATTTCTGTCCGGGTACGAAGCGAATAAGTTTTCTTCCGTCGAAGAAATTTTTATCTCGCCAAGCTCGGACATGACCTTCAGCTTGGCTGCAATATCAAACGACGGAAAGATACTCACCTTCTACTCCAACGGAGAAGGAAGCCTCTTTAAACCAAAAAAACGGGATTGAGCTCGACCGTCCGCCGTCAGCGGAAAATTGAGACTAGCTTTAGTTTTTAAGAGCCTCTTGAAGCTCACCACGCTCATACATTTCGGTGATGATGTCACATCCGCCCACGAACTGACCTTTGATAAAGACCTGCGGAACCGTTGGCCATTGAGTAAATTCTTCGAGAGCTTCCCAGAGTGGGTCATCCGAGAGAACATCGACGCTTACGGGGTTTTCAACGCCTGCTGCTTTCAAAACCTGAACCGCGCGCGCAGAAAATCCGCACTGCGGAAACTGAGCAGTTCCCTTCATAAAAATTACGACTGGAGCGGATTTTACTTTTTCTTCAACTTTCGAAATCAGTGGATGTGCCATTTTCATTTCCTTTTGCGAGTCACTCGCCTAGATATTTTTTGTATTGAGCCGGACTAAACGTTTTCATCGACAGCGCGTGCAGTTCGCCTGAATCGATCTCAGGCTGTAAAATTCCCATCACCATGCGATGCTGTTGAATCATCATCTTTCCTTCGAAGGCAGGCGATATAATGATCGCCTGATAATGATCCTGCGTCCCGGTGAGGTCGATGATTTCGACTTCGGTTCCAGGCGCGAGCGACTGTATTCGAGTTTTTACCTGTGCAGGGGTCATAGGACCAAGTCCATACCTGATTTTAGGGTAAGGAGCCAAGAAAAAACCCCATTTGATCGATTTCGGTTTTTAGATAAAAGACAATAAAATCATATTGTTAATTGGCTTGTAAAAGCAAATTTGACATACATCGTCATTAAACACTATAGCTACACAGTCATCTCCAGTAGTCGAATCACAAACTCTTCAAAGGGGGAAGAATGCGTACTCGAAACAAACGTTGGTATCAGGTCCCATGCGTAGGCGCTTTAATCGTCGCACTTGGGCTTCAACTCACTTATGTACCAAGGTCAGAAGCTCTGATCGGGCTGATCTTTAAAAGCCGAATTGTGAAAACAATAGGTGGCATCGGAGCAATCGGCGGCGGCGCAGTCACTGGCATCGGCTTAATCAGTGCAGGCAGTGCGGGTAACGTCGGATCTTTAATTGTAGGGGCGGGGCTCGCATACTGGGGCCTCATTCTAGGTGGAATCGGCATCATTATCCTGGATGAAAACAAGGTCGCAGATATCGAGTTTCGCTCGATCGATGTTGCACGTCCTCAGGACTATGTAGGATTTTCGCGATCTGACGTTGAGATATACAATTCTGAAGTTGAATTACTCAATGCTGTTCGTCAAAGAATCATGAAAGAAGTCGGCGAGGAAGGCGACACTGCCGACGCTGAAAGACTCTGGATGAAATACGAACATTACATGAGCCCGGAAACTTTCGCGATCGCCAAAGCTAAAGCGAAAAAATTCGTGGAAGCGCTTTAATTTCATGAGCATGGAGATGAAGATTTTACAGCTTCTCTTAGTGCTCACTGGTTTGATCGGAGTTGATGCCTCCCGAGCGGCGGCATCAACTCCCGAATCAGGCCCAAAGGTCATTCTACTCACCTCATTTGAACGACCTCGTCTCGAGAAAAAACTCGAACACATCTTTCGACGTAAGATGAAAGGTTTAGTCAAAAAAGGCTGGAAAATTGAATCTAAGTCCCGTGCGGACGCTTATGATTTACATGAGGCCCTGACCGACGACACTGTGGATGGCGTTATCTGGGTTTCACATGGAAGCTTCCGAACGATCGGTGCCACGCGAAACGCCAGCGGCACTATCGCAGCTAAGCCCATGCTACTGGACCACCATGGAGACGATGTAGCATCCGTATTGACCCTACATCATGACCAATTGAAGTTTCTCTCAGTGGTGGGGTGTAACTCGAAACAGATTCTTGATTATCAGAACGAGAAGACTATTCACCCCACTGATTTGTCCGAACTTGAAACCTATATTCCTGACCATAAAGTTGTTGCACAATGGGCTCTAAGACGCGCCTCAAAACGCGCGATGCGATTTTTTCAATCAGCCAAGTCGAGCGCCATGCGAAATACAAAACAGACTGCTGTGAACGAAATCGAAATCACGAGGATCATTCCTGACCAAATAGACTCGAATTTACTCAGACCGATTCGCGTCTATTTGGCTGGGAAATTGATCGGAGTACTCGATAAAGGCATACCCGGAAAAATTCAAACAGCGCGCTTCCACATTCCTGCGTATCTCGACAACCTTCCCGACGTGAAATGGAAATTTCGAATCGAAACAGGTCAACATGTTGAAACGAACTCAAACGAAATCGTTTTTGGCGACATACAGTTCAAGGCGGAGCGGGCGCTGACTTGGAAGATCTTCGCGGACGCCGAGGGAATACCCTTCGGGCAGAACTTTAGGCTATACCTGCCCGAACGCGAATACTCGAGTGACCAACCTTGACTGTAACCTTATGAAATTAATGATTTTTATATCAAGGCATCTTCGGGTTCTCAGCATCTAATAATTGACAATAATTATCAACTAAGTTAAAGCTACCGGCTATGTTGAAGTGGAACACCCTTTTGACCGGACTTTGCTTGTTATCCTCAATTTCGTCGTTTGCAGAGGAAAGGAATCTGACCCTTAATGAGGTTCAGGAGTTGTTTCACGGACCCGATTATCTGCACCCTTCCGCAGACAGCCTGGTCGGAAAATATCTCGCCGAGACAGGTGCCGCCACCCTCATTCAGCCGTTTTGGACTGCGCCCGAAAATAGCATTTTCCCTCCACGTGAGCGTGGCCCAAAACGTCTAGTCGTATCGGTAAGTCCTAAGACCTTCCCGGTTTTTATGAAATACTTCAGCTCAAAACATTTCCTCTATCTCTTGAACGAGCACGGCACTTTCGCTGCTTTTGAGGGGAAAATGTCAAACCCGAACGAAGTAGGCTGGCAGGCACATGTCCTCGACACGGACCTCGCCTTCCTCGACCAGTCAAACCTGAGCCAATCTCGCTACGTCACAAACTTACCCCGAATCGCTGCCCCGATGATTCTCGACTCAAACGAAGGTGATCGCGCACACGACTATTTTGAGCTCGCCCGCCGCGCGCCGAAAGTGGCGCGAAAACCGTGGGAACTTAAAAACGCCGGAGGAAAACGGTACTCCACTCGAGGGGGCTGGGCCGACGGATGCGGCACGTGGATCGGAAATATGCCGATCGGAAATGAACTTGTCGATGAGTACTTCTTCGCATCCGGAGATGCGGATGGAACTCAACCTGCTCACGCGAAGTTGATCCCTTTCGACGTTCCTGCCGGATTGGATGCTGAGACTACGGCACTTCTGAAAAAGGTATGGACCGTCCCGGGGCATAAGCAGCTCAGCGAAATTCTGGATCCGCAGGCAAATCGCCGTGGCGAGTTTGATAACTCGGGCTGGACCACTTACAAGTTCGTGGGTACCGCCACGCCTGAACGAGTTCCTGTGATCTTTTACTTTGTGGAGAATGCACACAAGCGAATCAAACCCGACTTTGAATTCGCGATGGATCGCTACGGCGCGATGTAATTTTCTCTCCGAAAAGGCACCCGAAAGTCCCAAGCACACTCCCCGAGGCTGGTCTGATTTGAGATCGATAAAATAAGGGAATTGAATAGTGAGTTTCGGATAACTACTTGTTATTAAAGTGTATTCTACTTCTTAATAAAGTTGACTTATTTAGTCAGTAAATGATACTTTACAGAATCCTTTTTGGAACCCTTATGAAAATTTCAAACATGGGCTTATTCACTCTCGGCGCACTCCTGGCACTTAGCCAGGGAGCTGTGTTTGCGTATGTCGATAAGCCGCTGGTTTGTAAAAAGGTTCTCCTCGAATCCTCACTCGACCCAAACGAGGCTAAGAAATATTCGATCCGCGAACTCATGATCACAGAAAGCGAAGCCACTTCGTTTGCGAAGCTGAAAATCCAAGGCGTCCGGTTTCCGCGAGAAATGTCGTGCGTACCGTCTGCTCAAATTGAAATCCGAGACGGATTTCGAAATGACGGCACTTGTTCGGATCACCTTCAAAACGGATTTAAAATGGAAGTCAAATCGAGCGTCGAAATGGCAGAAGCCGAAGCAAAAGAAACCTTCGTATTTATCCGCTCAAAGTCCGACAACCGCCTGATCACACGACTCAGCTGCGATCGCCCTCTCCTTCGCCGATTCTTGAATCGATAAACTTACACGCCAATTTTTGGACAAAAGGCCGACAACGCGCACTCCTCACACTTCGCACGTCTTGCCGTACAAACGGCACGCCCATGCGCGATTAGCCAAAGTGAAAACATCGACCAATTCTCAACAGGAACGAATTCACGAACCTCGTGCTCAACTTTGACGGGATCCTGCGCCCGGGTGAAACCCAGGCGCCTCGTGATGCGTCCCACATGGGTGTCTACAACGAAACCTGGAACGCCATACGCATTTCCTAAAATCACATTTGCAGTCTTCCTACCCACGCCCCGTAACACAACAAGCTCATCGAGAGTACGTGGGACCTCGCCTTTGTATTTTTCCACCAAAACTTTCGAGGTTTCCAAAATGGATTTCGCCTTCATCCGGAAAAATCCAGTTGATTGAATGAGCTTCTCGATACTCGAAAGTTTCGCTTTCGCCATGGCGTGAGCATCTGGATATTTTTCAAAGAGAGCAGGCGTCGTTTTATTCACGCGCTCATCTGTGCACTGTGCAGAGAGAATCGTCGCGACCATGAGCTGATAGGGTGTCTTAAAATCGAGGTAACATTTTACTTCGCCATACTCACGCTTCAAGATCTTAATGATCTCGAGCATTCGTCGTTTTTCCGAATCGAAGTTTGGAGATCCTGTCGCTGGTTTCGCTCGCGTTTTCGGCTTCTGAGCTATTTTCTTAGCCATGCCTCAACCTCAGAAACCGTCCCAGCGTTTACAACTAAGGCTTTCGGGAGCATGGCTTTCCGCGCGACACAAATTCCATAGAGCACATCATCTAGGCCCTTCACTTCGTGTGCATCGGGATTCACAGAAACGAGACAACCGTGTTCGCGAAGCGCAGCTCCCCAGCGCCAGTCGATATCCAATCGAGACGGGTGAGCATTGATTTCAATGGCCACCTTTTTCTTCGCAGCGGTCTCAATGACTTTTTCCATATCGAGTTCATAACCCTTACGGCCCAGGAGGATTCGTCCAGTCGCGTGACCCAAAAACTTCGTATAGGGGTTTTTCACGGCA
>CAYOJT010000212.1:0-5458 GCA_964404365.1 uncultured Bacteriovoracaceae bacterium | reverse complement strand
GTGAAGGTGTGCGCTTAATGGCCGAAACATTGAAAGCCGATCCGAAGTTGCTGAAAAACACAGGCTCAGATACAAAAGGGTCGCCATGAAACTTGAAACTTCCATCATCGCTCCACTCTACAATCAGGTGGAATACACGAAGAAATGCGTTGAATCGATATTGGCCGATTCGAAGCGTCCACCGCTTGAACTGATCCTCGTCGATAACGCATCAACCGATGGTACGCGAGAATACTTGGATCAGGTCATGAGCGAAACGAGACACCTGAAGGATCTGAGATGGGTTCGAATCCAAAATGAAAAAAACCTCGGGGTTGCACCCGCATGGAACCAGGGCTTGAAGGCCGCAAGTACAGACGAACTTTACGTCATCAATAACGACATCCTCACTCCGAGCGGCTGGATTCAAAAGACCCGTGAAGGCTGGAAGCGGCACGACCTGGCGCTTGCTTGCCCTTACGCGATTAACGGGAAACTCGATTACGATCTTGAAAAATACGCTCAGAAATTCACAGAACGAAACTCGGGCGAAGTTTGGGACGACTATAGTTTCTGCGCATTCTTTATGCCGCGTTCGACGCTGAATGAAGTCGGCTTTTTCGATGAGAAGTTTCTGATTGGCGGATACGAGGACACGGACTACTGCTACCGCTTAGCCGCGAAAGGGCTTAAGTTTGGAGTGATTGGATCCGCATTCATCCATCACTTTGGCTCAATCACGCTCGGTGAATTTAAAAAGGGCGGCGACAAGCATGGGAGCCACAACCGAAATTATTTTATTCAAAAATGGGGCGAAGACCCTTCCTTAAAAAACAGGGATCCGCTCATCAAGCTTCGAACGAAGATTCGAAAGCTTAAGATGAAAATGGATTGGATGTGAGCGCGACCCCGCGCTCATAAAGTTTTAGTTTTTTCACAAATTCAGGGCTCCACTCCCGCGCCTGGGGCGATTTCATACTAGTCGGAACGTGGGACGTCACAAATTTCGTCCTAAAAACCCAATCGAATATTTTAGGGTAGATCGGAACAATCACCGATGCCTTCCATTTTAAGAGTTCGCTCACGGTTCCCCAGCGCACCTCTCCCGCCGAAATCAGACTCGAGAGTTTTCGATCAAAGTCGTCTCGGGGCGAACCCAAAAGACCCACCCGTTCAGGTTTGGGAAGCTTTAAAATATCTGAACCGCGATGTTTCTCCATTCGCGCTTTCAAACAAAGAGGAAAGGGTCCGAAAAAATTCACGCATTCTTCCTCCGCGTCTTTTCTTTTCGACTCTTCGGATTTTTTCTTCATTTCTTCGTCGGAATGCCACCAACGATGAAAGTCTTTCAATTTTCGTTCGTACTTGTCGGCCTCACGAACATGACCGATGTGGTAAATCCAAGCGTCGCTTTGAAGAACGTTGGTTGCGCCTTTGAAGCTTTGGGCGTCGCCATAACTTTCGATCGGAGAATCGAGCTTGATTGCGCGAATTTCTTGAGGATACCAACGCTTGCCGACTGCGATCTGAAGGTAGTCCTGCCAAAAATGCAGGTATCGAAACGAGACGGCATCAAACCCTTCGCGCTCAGCACGTTCGATATCCGCTCGAATCCGTTCGGCGTCACTCTCTAAAAGGACTTCGTCTCCTTGGAGGTAAATTCCCCAAGAACCTTTCGGTGCAGATTTTCGAAGCGCAGTGAGAGCGATATTCGTTTGTTGAGAGAGAATGACTCCGCCCTTTCGGAGATTTTCATCCCAAACGGTGGGAACAATATCGAGCGGCAACCCCAGACTCCGAACCTCGGCTTCGGTTCCATCATCGCTATCGCCCAAAGCCAAAGTAATGCGAGAACACACCCCCGAGAGACTCTTCAAGCACTCACGGAAGGGATAATCGTAACGAATCCCATTCCGGAGGAGGGAAAAGCCGAAGATTTGTGGGGATAAACCTGAGTTCATAGGACTGCGCTCACTCTGACACGGATCGCTCCATCACTCAACTGTGGTACACCGCCCCATTTTTGCCAAAGCCTTTATTTCCAAGGCCTATTTCGGTAAGTTTTATCACCTATGTCCAAGCCTTTTGAACCGGTCCGATCTGATGTCAGTCTCCCCGCACTTGAAGAAGAAGTTTTAGGTTTTTGGGACCAAAACTCCATTTTCAAAAAATCGGTTGAAGCCCGGAAGGACGCAAAACCTTACACCTTTTATGACGGCCCTCCGTTCGCAACCGGCCTCCCGCACTACGGGCACTTACTTGCCGGAACTTTAAAGGACATCGTTCCTCGTTACTGGACGATGAAGGGCCATTCGATCCCACGCCGATTCGGATGGGACTGCCACGGACTGCCGGTCGAAAACGAAATCAATAAAACCCACAAGATCACATCCAACAAACAAGTGCTCGCCATGGGTGTCGACAAATACAATGCGCTCTGCCGCGGAATCGTTCAGCGCTACTCTCAGGAGTGGAAACGCACGGTTCGTCGCATCGGCCGTTGGGTCGATATGGAAAATGCCTACTTCACCATGGACGCAAGTTTCATGGAGTCGGTCTGGTGGGTGTTTCAGCAACTCTACAATCAAGGTTTGATCTACGAAGGTTACAAGGTCGTTCCTTATTCGACCGGTCTCTCAACCGCGCTTTCAAATTTTGAAGCGGGTCAAAACTATAAACAAGTACAAGATCCAGCGATCTTCGTTCATTTCCCACTTCACGCAGACGGCGTGAAGAAACTCGGACTCAGTGAACCCGCATCGATGATCGCATGGACGACGACTCCCTGGACGCTCCCTTCAAACTTAGGGCTCGCAGTGGGTAAAGAGCTCGAGTACGTCGCAGTGAAAGAAAAGGCTTCAGGAAAAACCTTCATCGCGGGAGCTACCCTTTGGAAATCCGCCTTCGGAAAGAACGCTCAAGATTCAGCCGTCGATGCAAATTTCGAATTAGTGAAAACCTTCAAGGGAACAGATCTTCTGGGTCTCAGCTACGATCCGCTTTTTGATTATTTCTTAGATAAGAAAAAAGAAGGCGCATTCAAAGTCATTTGGGCGGAACACGTGACCACGGACTCCGGTACCGGAATCGTTCACATGGCACCTGCCTTCGGTGAGGAAGACTATTTCGCGTGTAAGCGCGAAAACATGCCGATTGTGAATCCGGTTGATGACGACGGAATGTTCACCGCGCAGGTTCCGCCACACGCAGGAAAACGCGTAAAAGACGCCGATAAAGATATCATCGCGGAACTGAAAAAATCGGGTCGCCTCGTAAAACAAGACACTCTTGTTCACAGCTACCCCTTCTGTCCGCGAACGGATACACCTCTCATCTACCGCGCGGTATCGAGCTGGTTTGTGAAAGTCGAAGCGATCAAAGACAAAATCATTAAAGCAAATCAACCCACGACTTGGGTTCCCGATCACCTGAAAGACGGCCGCTTTGGAAACTGGCTTGAAAATGCTCGCGACTGGGCGATTTCTAGAAATCGCTTTTGGGGAACCCCCCTTCCGATTTGGAGAAATAAAGAAGGCGAGATGATCTGTGTCGGCTCTCGCGAAGAGCTTGAAAAGTTATCTGGAAAAAAGGTGTCGGATCTTCACATGGATTCGATCGACTCGATCGAAATCCCATCCCAAAAGGGCGGGAGCGCACTCAAACGCATCACTCCAGTGCTCGATTGTTGGTTCGAGTCGGGCTCTATGCCGTTTGCACAGCTCGGCTATCCGAAAACAAACAAAGATTACTTCGAAAAAACGTTCCCTGCCGACTTCATCGCCGAAGGTCTGGATCAAACTCGCGGTTGGTTCTACACGCTCACCGTGATTGGAGCAGCGATTAAAGGTAAGTCGCCTTTTAAAAACGTCGTCGTGAACGGAATGGTTCTCGCTGAAGACGGAAAGAAAATGTCGAAGTCGCTGAAGAACTATCCCGATCCAAACGAAGTTCTTCTCCGGCACGGTGCGGACGCACTCCGCCTCTACATGATCGATAGTCCCGTCGTGAAGGCAGAAGAGTTGAAGTTCTCGGAAAAAGGCGTAACCGATGTGGTTCGAAAGATCCTCCTACGCTGGTGGAACTCGTACGCATTCTTCGTGAACTACGCAAACGTCGATAACTTTAAACCTCAAGGCGATTACGCAAAATCTCCAAATCTACTCGACCAGTGGGTGATTTCTCGACTGAACTCCTTGATCGAGAATACTGAAAAAGAGATGGCGGCTTATCGCCTCTACAACGTCGTTCCGCACTTGCTTGCGTTTGTGGAAGAACTCACGAATACCTACATTCGCTTCAATCGCTCGCACTTCTGGGCGAATGGGATGCCCGAAGATAAACGCTACGCTTACGAAACGCTTTATTACGTCCTGACGACACTCTCCAAAGTGATGGCGCCTTTTGCTCCATTTATGAGCGAGACGACCTACCAAAACTTAAAGCGCGTTTCGAAAGAAGTATCCGAATCGGTTCACCTTGCCGACTTCCCTCCGTTTGATCCGAAACTCAAACATCCGGAACTGGAAGAGGCTGTCCGTGCGATGGATGCCCTTGTAACGCTTGGGCGAAATCATCGCGAGAAAATTAAAATTAAAGCAAAAATCCCACTTCTTTCGATGCGAATCATCCATCGCGATAAGAAGCTTCTCGAAAACCTGAAGAGATTTGAGCCCTATTTCAAGGACGAGCTCAATATTCGGAAAATCGAGTACAACGCGAACGAAGACGATTTTGTCGCCGTCAACGCGAAGGCGAATTTCCCCGTTCTTGGAAAACGCTTGGGCGCAAAAATGAAGGCGGTTGGAGCTGGAATCCAAAAACTTCCACTCTCGGAACTTCTGAAACTTGAGTCGGGTGCTTCTGTCCAAGTCGAAGGCGAGACGATCACGCTCGCAGATCTTCAGATTCAACGCGCTCCAAAGGGCGACAATGCGAACCTCTCAGTACATCAGCTTGTTTCGATCGAAGTCGATCCAACGGTTACGGATGAGCAGATCGCGGAAGGAAATCTTCGAACGCTCATCCGCGCCACAAACCAGAAGCGAAAAATTGAGAACCTCAATCTCGACGATCGCATTCTCGTGAAACTTCCTGAGACCTTAAAATCGATCATTCAGATTGATGAGGGTCTCTTTAAATCTGAAACACTCGCGCTTAAGGTCGATTTCGTCGGACAAACCTCAGGCGATTCATCAAAGATGATGGAGCGCGAGGTAGACGAGATTCTTCAATTTATTTCGATTGAAGTCGTAAAACGGTCGTGAAAAAGAAGCCGCCATTACCTTCTTGGACCTTTGAGCCGATCGGGGTGATTAAAACCGACTTCAAAGAGAAGTTCGGTATCCCAAGACAATCCGGCTTAGTCACGGAAGCAAAAGGCGAGATCATCCTAAAAGATCATCTCTTTTATCAACTCTCCTTAAAATCTCTCGAAACTTTTTCGCACCTTTGGGTCGTTTTCGTTTTTCATAAACACGAC
>CAYOJT010000211.1:0-5509 GCA_964404365.1 uncultured Bacteriovoracaceae bacterium | reverse complement strand
AAATCATTCTCTGCACTTTGGTTCTGGGGTTTTCGAGCGGATACATCGCGCGCTTCTTTCGTTTCTATCAGGAAAGCCTAGTCGAAATTTTCCGGAATCGAATTTTCCTTCGCGCGGTAGCGGGGGGAGCAGTTTTAACCCTGATTCATCTCTTACATCGATCCTCGCATGGTGCGCCGATGGTGGAATTGACTGCTCTTCTTTCCACTGAACGAAGCACCGGCTCACAGATCATTTATGCGCTCTCGAAGGGATTATCGCTCGCTTCTGTCCTTGCGGGATTTGGGACGGTTGGGATTTTCACCCCGCTCTTCATGTTTGGCGCTTCCGTGGGAGCTATTTTTTTGGGTGGTGTGACGGGAGTATTCACGGGTGCTGCCTGCCTATGGGCTGGAATTCTAGGAGCGCCACTTTCGATTGCGGCTCTCAGTCTCGAAGTCACTCGAAATTGGAAACTAGCGGGAATTGTTCTCGTAATTGGAATGACGGTCGATACGATTCGGAAGCGTATGAAACAGCCGCCACTCCTTCATCAGGACCTTGAGGCACGTGGGCTGAGCCTTCTCGATGGTCGCTCCGAGAGTGTTCTCCGTTCGCTTTGTGTGGAAGATGCGATGGTTCGCGATCACGAGTGGGTCTTTGAAAACGAACTCGTAAAGAACCTCGATCAAAAGTTTTTAAACTCGAAACATCCTTTCCTTCCGGTTGTGAATAAAAACCAGGAGTATGTCGGCCTTCTGACTTTGGATCTTCTCCAAAGCGGAATTGAGCATGCGGCTGATCACGAGACCTTTTTTGAAGTGAAGGATTTATTGATTCGCGTGAAATCCCGCGTGAAAACGGTTCGTACGACAGATTCTCTTGCGATTACTGCGGGACTCTTCGGCGAGCAGCCTTGTGTCGCCGTAGTGGATGAATACGACAAGGTTGTAGGTTTGCTTTTCGCCTACGCTGTTCGTGCGACCTATGACCGAGAAGTGGCTCGTCGTGCGCTAGCGCACATTCGGACTGAGGCTCGGCGCTAATGATTGATTTTAATGATGTACCGGGTGACTCAGGTTCGTCTGGGTCAAGGCGCGCACCCAGCGGTTCAGGGTCGCCATTTTCAAGCTACACGCCGCCGAAACCTCGCGAGCTTGCGCCTGGAGAGATTCCTCCTTATCTCGAGGGTCTTAATCCTCGACAAAAAGAAGCTGCCGAATCTACGGAAGGGCCCCTGATCGTTCTAGCGGGAGCGGGCTCCGGTAAAACGAAAATGCTCACCTCGCGCATTGCTTACCTGATTGATGTGAGGGGAGTGCCTCCCAATCGAATTCTAGCGGTGACCTTTACGAACAAAGCCGCGCGCGAAATGCGTGAACGTGTCGAGCGCGGCCTTGGTCACACTCATTTCTTAGGGGCGCCTGAGATCGGAACTTTCCACGCGGTCTGTGTCCGTATCCTTCGGAACGAAATTCAAGCGACCCCTTTTACAAAGCCGTTCGTGATTTATGATGACTCGGATCAGCTTTCGCTTGTGAAACGTGTCTTCGAAAAAATCGGGCTCGATGATAAAGCTTTTAATCCAAAATCGATGCAGGCCGCGATCAATCGTTTGAAGTGCGATGCGGTCGAGCCGAAGGATCTTGAACCGGCAGCCCACGATATTTTCGAACGCCAGCTGAAGCGCGTTTACGAAGAGTACCAGAAGAGCCTATTTGCGAATAACGCTCTCGATTTCGGTGAGATCCTTTGTATGACCTACCGAATTCTTCGGGATGAGCCTACGATTCGATCGAAATATCAGAATCGCTGGCCCTATATTCATGTGGATGAATACCAGGATACGAACCGCGCCCAGTATTTGATGCTCTGTCAGCTCGCGAAGCGAGAGTTCGGGGGCCGAGAGAATATTTGTGTCGTTGGTGACGAAGACCAGTCGATTTACAAGTGGCGCGGAGCCGATATCCGAAACATCCTCGATTTCGAAACCGATTATCCTGGAGCGAAGACTGTTAAGTTAGAACAAAACTACCGCTCGACTCAAACCATCATCACGGCAGCCTCTCAAGTCATTCGGAACAATAAAGAGCGAAAAGAAAAGACGCTGTGGACCGAAAACGAAAAGGGCGTGCCGATCATTCGTGCGGCGCTCGCCGATGAGCGCGCTGAGGCCGAATACGTCATTTCGGAAATGAAGAAGATCGCATCAGCCGATGGACGCAGTTTCAAAGAATTTGCGATATTCTATCGAACTCACGCACAAAGCCGGCAGTTTGAAGAAGTTTTAAGGCGCGAGAAAGTGCCGTACGAGATTGTGGGCGGACTTCGCTTTTATGACCGAAAAGAAATTAAAGACGTCCTCTCTTATTTTAAGGTCATCCAGAACCCGCAAGACTCGATTTCGCTAAAGCGGATCATCAATACCCCGGCGCGCGGGATCGGAAAGACGACGATCGACAAGTTGGAAGCGATCCAACTAGAGCTTGAGCGAGGTACTGCACGGATGAATGCTGCTGCAGCTCCTGAAATGGATTTCGGTGATGGAGAAGCGCGCGACACTAGTCTCTGGAAAGCCGTGAAACTTGCGGCCTCGGACGCCTCTCTCACGAGTAGTGGTACGGCGAAGAAACTTCAGTCGTTTGTAACTCAGATCGAAAAGTTCATGAGAGAACGGCAGACGCTTCTTCTCTCCGAACTCTATCATTCGATTTTGGATGATACCGGTTATGTTCGCGAACTTCGCGAAGAAGGAACCGAAGAGGCCGCAGCCCGAATCGAAAACTTAGAAGAATTTGATACGGTTCTTCAAGAGTTTGAAGAAAACCTCTTTGAGGAACTGACCGAAGCCGAAATTCAGGCGAAAAAAGGTGAACTCCTATCGGTATTTCTGGAAGAGTCGGCCCTTGCAACGGACGTGAAGCTCCCGAATGAAGAGATTAACCCGAACTCGGTCCAGATGATGAGTCTTCACGCCTCAAAGGGTCTTGAATTCCCGGTAGTCTTCCTCTCGGGTATGGAAGAGGGGATCTTCCCAAGCGTTCACGGATTCGAAGAGGCGACCGATGAGGATTTAGAGGAAGAGCGTCGTCTGTGCTACGTCGGTATCACCCGTGCGCGCGAACACCTTTATCTCACGCATGCTTCGGTTCGTCGAATTTGGGGTCAGGTTCATTATCAGGAGCCTTCACGGTTCTTTCAGGAGATTCCAGACGAGTTACTCGATTTCAAAGATCTCTCGTTTGGTTCTGAGGCTCATCGTTTTCGCCAGGGTTCGAGTCGTCACTTTGATCCTCACGCGCGGCGTTCGAGCGGTGACGATTTCTCCCAAGTTTCGGAATGGGATGACGACGGCGCTCCAAAAGTGAAAAATGTATTCACGAATACGAAATCGGGTTCCTACCGCATTGGTAAAAAGGTAAATCACCCCGATTACGGACTGGGTAAGATCCTCTCGCAAGAAGGATCGGGTCAGGACGAAAAGGTCACCGTTCAGTTTTCTAAGGGCGGGCCTCGAAAATTTTTAGTTCGCTTCATAGAGGGCTTCATCGAATGAGTCGAAAGAAGGAATCGTTCATCTTCGGATTCGATTCTCCTTCTTTCATCCAGTCGCGGCCGATCTTGCTCGTTACACTCATGAATAAACTGGGATCGATCGCCATGAGCGTAGTCCCGATCATGCTCGTTGAGCGTGGATTTGGCGCCGAAACAAGCTCCTGGGTGATGGGTTCTATCCGGTCTGCGCTTTTGATTGGGCTCTTTCTCTCCGGAATTATTTTGGATCGCGTCGGTGGACGATTGGGAATGATTCTCGCGTTTCTTCTTGTCGCAGTAGGTTTTGGGTTTATGCCGTTCTTCGAACAGGCAGGACTGATCGCTTTGTTCGGAATTATCGCTCAGTTCGGGGACGCGATGAGCCGGATTAGTATTCGCCTACTGATCACGGAATCGGTTGGGCGAAATTACCAAAAAGAAGCACTTGGCTGGATGCGAATGGTGAATAACCTCGGGCAGATCTTAAGCTTCTCGGTTGGGGCGCTGGCGGCGAAATTTGGTGTGTTTCCGTTGTTCATTCTAGACGCCGTTACTGGTCTCTTAGCTGCGATCGTGGGTGGTAGAATTCTACCTAAACCCATGCGGCATGAACGTCACACAAATCCGAACGAGCGCGTGAACGTTCCGAAACGTCAGATTTTCGCATTCTTCGGTTGTGCGATCATTCTTTTCGCCTGGAGTTTTTATTATGGCCTCTATGAAGTGGGAGTGGCTGCACGGCTTGAGCGACTTGCGCCCGGCGAGGGCTTACGCATCTTCTCGACCTTGATGATTCTCAATACGATCATGGTTACGTTTTTCGCAGTGAAGGCTACGGCATGGTTTGAGAAACCGTCGGTGGTTTTTCCGATGGGGCTTTTTCTAACATTCCTAGGCCTCGCGGTATCGATTTACGGGGTGCCGAATGTGTTCTTACTTTTTGTCGGTACCTTCCTAGTTACCTGGGGAGAGATTCAACTGGGCGCGATCGGTCAGTTTTTGCTCATTCGTCTCCTTCCCACGCAGCGTGCGGTGGGTCCGCTTTATTCATCCGGTATGGTGATTTCTCAACTCGGAAAGATCGTGTCCGCTGCGATTGTGTTTCCGTGGCTTGTGCACTCGGATGAGCTTGAGAGTTCGATGATTTTGCTTTTGGTTTTATTTTTTGTGTTTGCGAGTTTTGCTTTAGTTTTTAGGAAGGATTTCGATCATGCGGCAGCAAATTAGTTTTTTATTTGTGACGGTAATCCTCAGTCTCTCTGGGACGGGTTGTAAAACAGCCCCTCATAGTTCGGGCGCAGTCGATCACACCTGGTTGATCGTACCTGGAAAATCGGTCGGGATGATTGATCGTCAAGCCACCCAAGCTTCTTTGAAAAAATCCTACGGCTCTCGGGCAGCTCCCGATGAGGAGCATATTCTCGATGAACAAGGCGCTGGCACGGAGGGCTGGATTCTTTATTCGAAAGATCCAAATCGACGCGTCGAAATCGTACTCTCTCCTGAACACACACCGAAGGAAGCATGGCTCAAGGGCCGTGTCTCCAAATTTAAAACGAAAGAGGGGCTTACTCTCGGAATGACTTTGAAGGAACTCGAAGCTCTGAACGGGAAGCCCTTTGAGCTCTTAGGCTTTGGATGGGATTACGGCGGATTTGTTTCGAGTTGGGGTGGAGGAAAGCTCGCCGGAGTCTATTCGAAAGAAAAAATCGCGATTCAGCTCGGTGCGCGCGAAGACGTTTGGAAGAAGTTGAAGAAAGATGAGATCGGCGCGGTCTCGGGCGAGGGTGCCTTTAGTACGAATTCGGATTTGATCCAGCGGCTCGACCTTCGTGTGATACAAATCCAAGTCCGCCTTTAAGTATCTGAAATAATTGGATATTTTAATAAGTCACGCATTGCGTTAATTTATGGTAACTGAGTTCCTTGTCTCGGAGGTTCCATGCTCAGTTTTATCCTTCTTTCTTCGATTCTCTCATCGGCACAAGCTTTCGAG
>CAYOJT010000210.1:0-5546 GCA_964404365.1 uncultured Bacteriovoracaceae bacterium | reverse complement strand
TGAGACATGTATTGAAGGCCGGTTGCGGAAACGAGCTCACTGACCACCATCGACGTATTCATTCGCCGCATCAGCCGACGAAACGGCGAATTCGTAATCCCCGCCATTGGGGCGAGGATGAATGGGTGTTTCAATTGAAATGGACCGAGCTTTGTCATGCGAGGGGGCGAAATTAAGGCCATCGACCCGATTAGTCAAATGACAAGCCGGCGCTCTAAAAAGCCGTTATTCTTGAAGAAAAACGAGGCAAGAGAAGGCTTTAGCGTCGTAGCGCTTATAGGCTTTATACTGGCGCTTCGAAATCCAATCTTGGAAACGGTCGCGCATTTTTGGGATTTCACTCCACTCGTCGCAACTCGAAAAGAGCGAACCGGCATTCATCGTTTTACCGGCTTGGATTTCAAATTCGTATCCATCCTTAGGTCCTTCGAAAATTTCAGACTGAGGACTCACTTGGATGCGGGTCAGACGGTATTTTCCAGCGGGAGCTTTAAACGAGAACAAGCCATTTCCATCGGCTCGAATTTCGATTGGCGCCGGCGAACCTGCTCCTTCGAAAACGAGTTTTGGTCTTCGCGAAGCAGAGAAATCAAGAGCACGACCCATCGCAATGGGATGTTGATAAGTTCCTTGGAGCACTCCTTCACCCGCACTGAGACCTGCGCTTGGATCAAAACGGGCATCGACCTTAGGCACTGAAGTGCTACAGCCCATGAAGGTCAGAGCGAGCAACAAAACTAAAAAATATTTTTTGGCCATTGAATCATTCTCAATTCGTTACAGGTCGGATCCGGCGTGTCTTCGGGCACTTCTTTTATGCTGAGAGCCACATCCGGAAAAATTGCTCGCAGAAAATTCGTGAGGTATTCCTGAGTAGTAAAATCATCGAGCGACTTCGCAAAAACATACTTCTCCGCGACTAATTCGATTTGCACAGTAAGGGTGTTCGCACGATGCGCGTCCAAGAAACAGAGCCTCGCTTCATACACTCCCGAGGGCGTATCCAAAATAAGAAGCGAATTCTTATACGAAAAAGGAAATTTGTAATTGATCTCTTCCTTGCGAGCAAAATCGCGGAGACTCTCAATCGCTCGAAAAGGGAGAGGGGAAACTGCGAATAAAACGTTTTTAGTCGAGAATCCCGCTCCACCCGCCCACGCGGAGGAACTGATCACCGAAATCGCTAAGACAAAGGTGAAACGCCTGATGAAATTTAACATTAGATTTTAGCTCTCAGCGCTTCGATTTCAGCGCGCTCTTTCGGAGCAGCACTCGTCATGACTTCGCAGCCGTTCTGGGTGATCAAAACGTCGTCTTCAATACGAATTCCGATTCCCTTATAAGCACTCGGAGCATCCTGATCGTCTGGCTGGACGTAAAAGCCCGGTTCAATCGTGAACATCATCCCAGGCTCGAGCTTACGTGGCTCACCATTCAATTGATAAAGGCCGACATCATGAACATCCATTCCGAGCCAGTGTCCCGTCCCGTGTGGATAGAATCGCTTCACCTGGCCGCTTGAAATGATCTCATCCACTTTACCCTTCATGAGGCCCAGCGACAGCATCCCATCGACGAGCACTTCGCTCGCGTGCTTATGGATCGCCGCCATGGTGGTGCCGGGTTTCGCCATCGCGACGCACTCTTTTTGAGCCTTCAAAACAAGGTCATAGAGATTCGCCTGTTCCTTCGTAAAGGTTTTCCCGACGGGGAATGTGCGAGTAATGTCAGACGTGTAATAATTGTATTCTGCACCCGCGTCGATTAGGAGAAGGGTCCCATCCTTTAGAGGGGCGTTATTTAATCGATAGTGCAAGCAGCAAGCATTGTCGCCGCCCGCTACGATCGATCCGTATCCTACGCGCTGAGATCCGCTCTTCCGAAATTCGTAATCGATTCGTGCCTCAACTTCGAACTCGTTCATTCCAGGCTTCACCGTTTCCATGGCGTTCTTGTGGGCTGCAGCCGTAATCGCACACGCCTTCCGCATGAATTCGATTTCTTCGCCGTTTTTGAAAAGGCGCATTTCACCCAAGACGGTATTTGGATCTTCAATAGGGAGTAATCCACGACCCGAGCGGCCCATCACGCGTCGATGCGCTTCGAGCGCGGCCATGATTTTTCGATCTTCGTGTTCGTTGAGATTTGTGCGGTAGAAAACTTTCTCCACACCCTTCAAAAGCTCCGGCATTTTCTTTTCGAACTCATCAAAAAGATAAGCTTCATCAGCACCAAAAACTTTTAGCGCTCCTTCCACTCCGTATCGAGCGCCTTCCCAGATTTCCATGACCGGGTCGCGTTTCCGAACGAAGAGCACGAACTTATGGGTGCTGCCGTTTGGGACGAGAACGGCGTAGGCTTCAGGTTCCTCAAATCCAGTCAGATAGAAGAAATTACTCTCCTGGCGGAATGGAAAAGCAACGTCAGGATTCCTTAAAACTTCATGCGCCGCTGGCAAGATGAAAGCCGCGTTTTTGGTCGTGGCTTTTGACATCAATTGGTCGCGACGGGCTTTGAAAAAGGACGGAATGGTTTGAGGTAGCATAGTGGTCAAACCCTAACGCGGGCTGAGAGAGTTGGGAAGATGGCATTCGAGCAGATTTGCCCAATTAGCCAATTAGAATGACACACCCTTGGCTAACGCTCCGCAATCGCAAGGTCGTATCATTCTCATTGGGCAAATCTGGGTGGCTAGACCTCTTCCCAGCTCCCATTTTACCATCTGAGCGTCGATAGGATTTGGTTCGCCAGCTACAAGCGGGGTCACTTAGAACCAGAAATCTCGGATCTGGAGGGCTTCTTCTCGGACGGGTTCTGGCTTTAAGTAGGCGCCTTTTACAAACACGGGGACGGCGCTTGGGAAGAGTTCGACCAAGGCATTCATGTTTTCAGGTTCGTTTTCGAATACACCCACTACTTCGCCGCCATTTTTTTCAGCCCACTTACCAATTTCTAAGAACGCCCTTCGCTTAAAAGCGATCGATTTTTCGCCATTGGGCTTCAGGCTGACTTTCCACTCTTCACCCGGTTTCAGGAGGCCTAGACGATAAAGGGAATCCAGGGTTCCGATTCTCTGATCCTGCAGACTCCGAGAGCTTGCGAAGAAGACCTCCCCTTTGAAGGACATAATCTTTCGCATAAACGCACCGGCACCTGGAATAAACGAATCCGAATCCGCGATCCAGCGATCACTCAGGTAAATCGGGAGAGTGGTCTCGAAAATCTGCTTGTAGACCGAGGGAGCTACCCCTCGCCCCTCAAAGAGGGCGCGATCATCATAGCGATTCGGAAGTACTTGAAAATCTGCGACCGTCACGGACCTCGCTTTATCACAAGAATCCCGCGTCTCCGGCTGAACGAGGTTCGAACAAATTTGCTCAATCGCGTCCTGATACGAGAGGTACCTCCGGACGGTAGAATCGATGATCGTTTCATCGAGATCGAAAATGAAAACGGGCTTTTTCACGCCAGCTGCTCTTTCCTCAATTTTTTGAATCACAGTTTTTCCACTCCCCTCGATCGCCCAGGCAGACGAACCTGCTCCGAGCATTAAAAGTGTACCGAATATGCAGCCGAATACCGCCTCGCCGTGCCGAAAACGCATAAAAACTCCTCAGGATGGGGCTCGGGAACGACGGGGCGAACCATTTCGCCTGCCGCTCCCGAGCGGATGGGATCCGAGTGGTTCCGTAAATCGGAGCCATCCAGATATCGATGAATTCGTTTTGAGCCAGCTCGAACGCAGGTATGCGTCGAAGTTCATTTTAAATAAAATGAATAATAGTTTGATTTATGATAACTTTAAGTTATGAACTTACTACACCTCGAGCAGTTTTATGAGGTCGCCAAGGTAGGCTCCGTAAGTGTCGGAGCAAGGAAGCTCCGACTCTCTCAGCCTGCCCTCTCCAAATCGATCAAACTTCTAGAAGAAAACCTGGGAACGAAGCTCTTTGAGCGCTCGAAAAAGGGCGTCGAATTGACTGAGGCGGGAAAACTCGCGTTTGAACGTGCGAGCCGGATTTTTTCGGAATCGAAGGCATTAGGTGAGGAAATCCGTTCTTCGACGAACGAACTCTCAGGAGAGTGGTGTGTAGGCGCATCGGATAACATCGCACTTTACCTCTTACCGACGGTAGCGGCGCGATTTCACCAACAGCACCCACACGTTAGACTCCAACTCTTCTCAGGCACATCCAACGATATTAAAAATGAAATACTCGCAGATCGCGCTCAAATCGGGATTTTTTATACACGGCCTAAAAACTACGAACCTTTCCAAACTCGTCAAATCGGAGAAGCGGAGTTTTGGATCGTCGTAAGCCCCAAACTTAAAATCGACAATCGACGTCCGCGATTCGAGGACATTCTCCAGGGACGACTTCCACGCATTGAATCACGCCACAAGGATTACGGCAGCGGCTTTCCAGCTCATTTCCACGCAAGGAGCTTGGGCTTAAGTCATCAGCCAGCTATAGAAACCAATCTCCATGAAATAAAAAAACGACTGATTTTAGAGGGGATTGGATACGGAATCATCACCAAGCACACCGTAGAACTTGAGGTGAAGAGCGGTAAGCTCCTACGAATTCCTTCCCCAAAGCCTCTTCCAGCTCCAATTTTTTTGGTAACGAAGAAGAATCGTACGAGCGACGCTATCTTCCGTGCTTGGATGAAAGTTCTCCGGACAAATGCTAGCTTTCGGGTTGTATAAGTATATGACATTATTGATCTAAATGCGAGTTAAATCTTGATCAATTTACTCGGATTTTATGATATAACCGTCGCGTGAAAAACACCGCTCGCCTTTGCACTTTCAGCTTTTTGATCAGCGCATCTCTGGCACAAAATGCTCACGCTCTTCTCGGCACCGAAGTCCACGACACTGCCTCAAAATTTACCTGCCTCATCGTGAAACCCAATGGCGATCAAGTCTGTCAGGGAAGCCTCATTTCTCCAACCGAAGTACAAACCGCTTCCCATTGTTTTTCTTACCTTTGGTACAAGGATCGCAATGAAAGCCCGAAAGTGCTTTGCGGATTTGAGCCTGGTTCGGGATTCAAACTTGAAATTAACTCGCTGAAGGAAGTACGTGTTTCAAAGTCGACCAATTTCCGAAAAGACGAATTTTTCGATGACCAGATGCTACTCACCTTGGCCACTGAGGCCGAAGCTAATCTTCAAGTAACGCTCGCAACGAAAGACGAGCTTCGAAAAATATTCACGAGCCCCCGCAACGACGGCAAATTCGGGCTGAGCCCCAACTATCGATGTAAAATTGAATCCTACACGAGTCCAGTTACTCCGAGAGGCGAATCCGCGATCCTACGAGCTGAAACTCTGAGCTACGATGATAGACAAAACATCATTCAGATGAATTACCCGCCAATTCCCCTCGATACGATCGAAAAGAGAGAGGCCGTGCTAAATGCTCAAGACAAAAATGGCCACCTGAGCTCATTCGTAAGCGTGTACAGGCTCGTGAATTTTTTCAAAACTCCCGTGCTTACGCATCAAGGTGATTCGGGAGGTCCCCTGTACTGCTATCA
>CAYOJT010000209.1:0-5556 GCA_964404365.1 uncultured Bacteriovoracaceae bacterium | reverse complement strand
GACGGTTTCTCAACCGCAATTGGAAACCTGGTGGGATTCGATAAATCGCCCGCTGACTTGAGCGACGAAGAAATTAAAAAACTTAAAGTTTTAGAATTCGAATCCGGAATTACAGTCAGCGGTCGAGTGACGAACACTTACCGGATGAACGATCGGTGCCTGATCTTGAGTTTCGAGGACTGCACGGTGAAAAAGGGTGACGAAACTCTTTTTAAACCAGAGTGGGGCACTTATGACCTCGCTTGCGGCACTTCCGTAATGAGCGTTTTTGGCGGAGCCGCGGATCGAAAAGCGTATCTTTCGAAAACAGGTGGATTCAAACAGTCCCCTACGATTCCAAAATGTAATCTGACCCCTGAAAACAGAAAATTAAACGCCATGTACGCTGAACTTCGTATGCTTCGCGAGAGCGGGCTCGGTGGCGAAGACCTACTTCTGGCATTGACTGGGATCGAAGAAAAACTCGAAAAAGAATATCCCGAAGACTGGCTCTCACGTCTCGAAATCTTAGAGCTCATCTGGAAGAACGGCCTGGATCCGAAGTGGCTGGTACGCCTCAAAGAGCGCCTCGATAAAATCTCATCACTCTCAGCGGATCGTGCGGAAATGATCGCTCGAGGACTCCTTGTCCTAAGCGAAAAGAAAGCGGCTCAAAAATGAAAACTTGCTGGATCATGGTCTCGAGTTTCTTAGGATTTTCGGCCGTAGCGCTCGGCGCATTCGGGGCTCATGGGCTGAAAAACAAGCTCGACGCTTATGCGATGGGAATCTATCAAACTGCCGTTCATTATCATCTGACTCACGCGATTGTGCTCTTCGCTCTCGGTCTTGGCATCGCAACGAATTCACGAATCGCTGACTCTGAATACGCAACCGGCGCCGCATGGGCACTCACACTCGGTACGCTTATCTTTTCAGGCTCCCTGTATGCACTCGCACTTACGGGTGTCACAAAACTTGGCGCAATCACACCGATCGGGGGGCTCGGACTTCTCATCGGTTGGACATCGTTATTCATGATGGGCCTTAAACTTTCAAAATCATGAGCACAGCTTCATCCCAGCTCCACACCCCGTATCCAGTCATCGCAAACGTTTCACGCATTGTGACCCGTGTGATCGATCGCCTAACCGGCGATCGCGCGGACTACCCTCTCATGGTTGCGGCCGCGACTGTTGAAGCACTGAAGCTTCACGGCATTGAGTCGAGAATCATGTATGGCGAAGCTGCCTGGATCGAGATTTTAGAAAATCACGCGATCCAATGGGCAGGCTGCTGGAATGGAAATATCTATTTTTGGGTCGGGACTGCTTACGGTGAAACGGTGGATTTGAATGCCTCCGTAAATTGGAAGAAGCGATCCCACGATGAACCCGGGAAGAAACCACTCCATTCCCCCCCACTGCTTTGGTCCGTGGATGTTCCAAAATTTTATCGATACATACCGGAAGGGGTAGCGGAGCTTGAGCTCACTGACGAGAAGGACATCAAGCGCTATGAGGCTGCACTTCTTGAAATTCGGGAAAAATGTAAACCGGAGCTCCTCCAAGGCGAGGACGAAGAATTCCCGAATGAGCCGATCTTAGCGCCAGGACGAAAACTTCTCGATGATTCAAAGGGCACCTTTAAATTCTTCGATCGAACTCTATCGGTAACAGGCGTCTTCGAAGCGCCGATTTAGATTTTCTTCTTCATCTCCATCAACTTCATCCCTTTTACCTTTGGGATTCCAAATCGCGGATCGTTTTCAGGGAATGCCTCCCACGCACCCGTCATTGCGTAACCCCTACGCTCGTAAAAAGCGATGAGTTCAGTGCGAAGGTGAATGACGGTCATGCGGATTTCGCTACAACCTAAACGTTTCGCAAGTCCCTCGCTCTCCGTCAGCACCGCTTTACCCACTCCACCGCCTTGAAGTGTAGGATCCACAGTCAGCATCCCCAAATACAGGGTGCGCGCGTTTTCTTTCTTCAGGTGAACCGACGCCAGAAGCTTCCTTTCACTCGAATCTTGAAAACAAAGCACGATCCACGAGTCAGCGTCTTGAAGGGTCTCTCGAATTTTTTCTGAATCGGTACGCTGACCGCCGAGAAGCGACTCTTCGGTCGTCCAACCCGCTTTCGAGGACTCGCCCCGATAGGCGGCGTTTACAAAAGCCGCGATCTTTTCGCAGTCCCTCGGTTCTGCATTTCGAAAGAAGTAGTTCGTCATGCGGGAGGGGTCGTCGGCAGAATGTCGCCGCGATTTTTGTGACTATCGACGAAATGCAGGAGGCTTGGGTATTTTGCTTTCCAATCCATTTCTTTCAATCGGATCTCGGCGTATTGAAGTGCGACGATCAAATCATATCCGGCTTGAGTCAGCTGCAGCGGCGATACCTTCCAGGGCATAGCGCCCAAATCTTGAGATGAAATTTTGGCAAATACTCGATCAAGATTTTCTAAAAACTCAGCCGCCCATTCGCCGGATGGTGTTTTTCTTTGATTCTCTAAAAACCATGCCACCGTATTGGTCATGAGGGACTCCGCAAGTACCGAGGCCGCGCGCACGAGCGTTCTGGCTTTTGGATCCGTCGGCCAAATCTTCCCTCCATGCTCATCATGTAGGTATTCTAAAATCGCCGTTGAATCACCGATGGAATACGGAAGTCCAGGAACGAGAAGTGACGGAACCGTCCCGATAGGGCTCGACTCAAAAAACTCGGGCGTCGGTTCAAAGACGCTGATTTCCGCTTCATGATACGGAAATGCCAAGCGATGCATCGCAATTCGAACGCGACGAGCGAAGGGTGAGCGAATCGAGAAGTAAAGTGTAGGACGATTTTCAGAAGGATTCATGGTAGGAAAAATTACCGCATGAACGAGCGAGATCAAAACGATAAACGGCCATTTGATTGGGTTACCCACTCAAACGGCACCTATTCTATCCGCGATCTCGAAAATGATCAGGCCATGCATTCTCGCATTGGGCCATGGGAAGAGGCGAATCGGGTCTATGCAGAACCTTCGCGACCCGAGACTTTTTTGAACAAGAGTGAAAAACTCGTGATTCATGATGTCGGGATGGGAACCGGCGCAAACGCGATCGCCGCACTTGAGCGCGTTAAATCTAAAGTCGAAAAAGGTTCAATCGAAATCCACAGTTTCGAACTGAAACCCGATGGAATCCAATTCGCACTCAGCGATGATCAAAATCGTCTTCCTTTTTTAAGCACCGAGTATCGGAAAATTTTAGGGAGGCTTTTAGAGTCTAAAAAAATCGATTTCCTGCTGGGACCCCGTTCGGTGAGCTGGCATCTTCATACTGTCGATTATTTTCAACACCTGTCTGAAGCTCCTCCGGCCGATCTGATTTACTACGATTTCTATTCGCCAAAAGTCGTGCCGGAACTTTGGACGGAGGCTGCATTCCGGAAAGTCCTCGCCCATCAGGGCAGCCATCCCACTCGGCTCTTCACCTATTCGGCAGCCACTCCCACTCGGTTGCATTTATTGTTGGCCGGATTTTTTGTCGGCGAAGGGCGATCCACCGGGATCAAAACCGAAACCACGATCGCATCAAATTCGATCGATTATTTGGAAGCTCCACTCAAAACCGAATGGTTGAAAAAACTCGAAACCTCGAGCTCAATTTCCGGACACCCCGAAAAATCCAGGGTTCTCACTCACCCCCAATTCGCTGAAAAATCGAAGTCTTAGGACTTCCAATCCCCCGCTTAAAACAGCCATTAGGTAGGGTATATTGCCGCTCACGCTGTTTTCTTAAGAATTGTAGAGCCTAAAAACACGTCAAAATTGACGCCTGCACAAGTATGAGAAATCGCGAGAAGATGGAATTACAACATAAGTTCGTCCGTCCAGGACATTGAGGTACGTATGCGAAGATTCTGGGCCCACTCACTGACTGCATTGTGTTTGATTTCTCTCTCAGCTTCCGCTTTCGCGGATTCTCACGGAAAGTTTTGTCATAAGCGTAAAACCTACCGCGATAAAACCACTTTCATCGCTGCATTCGATTTCGCGGATAAAGCTAAAAGCGAAACTTACCCAGCCCTACAAGCCGATGCAGATGAGCAAGGTTGCAACGGTCAGCCCGTGAATGAAAATGATACCGAAAACCACGGATAAAGTTCCTCACGCGCCACAGTAGGTCTGAAGCGCACGGATCTAGAGGCGCTTGCCTGAGGGGGTGGCTGCCGGGTGGGGTGGCCACCTACTATTTCAGCTCGACCTTTTTTTCAGGTCCGCGAGTTCCTTCAAAACAAACTCTAAAACAGCCTGACTCGATCGACTTTGTGTTCGATCTTTCAGAGTCGCGATCGAAATCGTGTTTTTCAGCGGATCCTTTTTTCCCTTAAAAACGTGAATTTTCGTACCTTCTCGCTCAATTCGCCGAATGTAGTGGCCCGCGAGAATTCCTGCTCCCAAATTCGAACGAACAAGGCGCGCCACACCCTGAGAATCCTCGACAGTCGCCTTAACCGTCAGGCGCTGAGAATCATGGCCGAAATGGTGCTTAAACCAACGCCTCAGGATCTGTTCGTCCTTTGAAAAGTCGACATAATCGAGCGACTCAAAATATTCTTCTGTTTCGACCTTCTTTTTCCCGAATTTCTCGATGAATTCTGGGCTGGCACAGAGTTCGATCACCTCGTCATAAACCGGTTGGGTTTTAATTTTCTTATCCACAGCGAACTCATCGATGAACGCGAAATCGACCTCCGCATTCAGAAGAAGCTGATTCATTTCCGCTGCGTATCCGAGACGAAAATGAAACTTCACCTTCGGGTGTTTTTCAGAGAATTTCGCGATGAGCGGGATCACTACGTTCAGTCCAAACTCGGTCGGCATACCGAGGTGAACACGTCCTGTGAGCTGATTCTTATCGGCATTCATTTCCTGAAATGCATCTTCGAGCTGTTTCAGCGAGTTTTTGCATTTTTCGTATAAAAGACTCGCAGTCGCAGTCGGAACTACACGCTGATTGATCCGATCGAAGAGTTTCACTCCCATCACTTCCTCAAAGGAGCGCATGTGCTGGCTGACGCCGCTCTGAGTGAGGTGAAGCTCGCGAGCCGCTGCTGTCATGCTTTTCGTGCGAAAGACCGCTTCGAAAATACGGACGTGATTCAGGTTGAGTTGATCAATAATCATAATGAACTCATATCATAACTAATAATTATTCTTTATCCCTGCCCCTCGATAAAACGAGTTCATTGTTACAGCACTCTTATTCCGGGTCCCCCCAAATCCCCCGGAATTAGAATTTAGAACCCGGGGCCTCTCCGATCCTACAACCATGGCCCCGGGTTTTTTTTCGCCTAAAAATCCAATCATTTTAGAAACTTAAGACTTACGCATCTGTGCGGTAAAAACATACGCTTGACTTACGCATCACTTACGCACATCCTGTTTCTAGATGATTACACCGAAACAAAAGACGCTTTTAGACTTCGTTCGAAGCTTCCAAGCTTCAAATGGATACGCGCCTTCGCAGCAAGAAATCGCTGAACACTTCGGTTTTAAAAGTTTAGGGACCGTCCAAAACTACCTCGTC
>CAYOJT010000208.1:1386-5612 GCA_964404365.1 uncultured Bacteriovoracaceae bacterium | reverse complement strand
ACAGGACGTCTGGGTCTCCAGGCAGCTGGCTCTGTAGCTTTGGATTTATAGTCACGGTCATGAAAGATGCATTACTGCGCAAACGTGGGAAATCTAGTTTGCCCCACGGAGGTAGAAATAAAAAACCCAAGGTATCCGAGTGGGATACCTTGGGTTTTGTGAAAACTTGAATACTCGAAAGATTAACGTTTCGAGTATTGGTAACGACGGCGAGCGCCAGCGAGACCGTATTTTTTACGCTCAACTTCGCGGCTATCGCGAGTGAGGTGTCCAGCCTTCTTGAGGACTGCGCGGTAAGCAGAATCCACGTTCAGAAGCGCGCGAGCGATTCCGTGTTTCACTGCTCCAGCTTGTCCGGAGAGACCGCCGCCTTGAACGTTGATCATGATATCGAAACGACCCACGGTTTGGGTGAGTTCGAGAGGTTGCATGATCACAAGACGTGAGCTTGGACGTGGAAAATAATCTTCGAACGAACGACCGTTCACGCGAATCGCACCAGCTTCACCGGCACGTTGACGTACATAAACGCGGGCAATCGCGTTCTTTCTTTTACCGACTCTGTGAATTTGTTTTTCCATGAATCTCTTTCTTCAACTTAAGAATTCTTCTTCGATGGTCCGACCAACTGCGTGCGGCGAGTTGCGGCCATAGGAAGAGGTTGTGGGTTTTGAGCAATGTGGCTGTGTTGGTCACCCACGATGAGCTTCAATTTTTTCATTTGGTGGCGAGCAAGATTGGTTTTTCCAGTCATGCCCCAAACCGCGCGACGGAGAAGTTCTGTCGGATGACGAGCGTGCATCTCTTTCGCAGATTTAATTTTCAATCCACCGACGAAGTCCGTGTGATCGTAATACATTTTCTTGGACCATTTCGAACGAGTGAGTTCGATTTTGTCCGCGTTCAAAACGATCACGAAATCGCCTGCGTCTGCGTGTTTTGTAAAAGTTGTTTTGTGTTTGCCGGTGATCACACGTGCAAGCACGGTTGCGATTCGTCCGACCACTTGGTCTTTCGCATCTACCACGTACCACTTCGGTGCATTCGGGCCTTTTGGCTCGAAATAATGAGGACCGGACTGCTTCGCCTGATAAGTCTTCTGCTGCTGTAACATAGGGAAAAGGGTATAACTGACCCAAGGATTTAACGTCAATAAGGTTGAACCCTCGAAAGTGAGACTTTCCAAAAAACTTTCACGGGCCCTTTCGAGCGGCGTTTTCCGAGGGAGTTTTGGCGAAAACTCCGGTTATTTGTCGCGATGCGTTGTTTTTTCGAAATCAGGTTTGATGGGGCAAAAAATCAAGTGTTTGGAATCAAAAGACAATTTGAGTCGCTCGCTCGCATAGTTTCGAGCCGCCCACGAGCATTCGGCCTCGCCGCATTCATCCTTCTCTCTATTATATATGTCGCCAGAACTTGGTTTTCGACGCGGAGCGACTTTCACGCCTACTACACTGCGGCCGATCGACTTCTCCAAGGGCTCTCACCCTACGTTTTGAGTGACGGCACGCCCTTCAAATACCTGCCGATTGCTTCGTTTTTTTTCACGCCCCTTGCGCTCCTTCCCTACAAAACGGCGCTCGTTTCATTCGTGATCGTGATTCTCTTCTGCACTTATTTCATCTACCGAAAGGTTTTTCGTGCTTACGGATGGAGCGCAGTCGCACTCCTCGCACTTTGTCTCTTTCGGTTTCACAATCAGGATTTTTCGAACCATCAAGTGAACTCGATCTTAGTTCTCCTCGCGCTCACCTTTCTCGATCGACGAGAAACACCCACGCTCATCATCGCAGCGTTTTCATTTTCAATACTCGCGAGCTTCAAACTCACTCCCCTGCTCCTCCTCTGGCCACTTTTTTGGATGCGAAAATGGCGGGAGCTTATCCTGATCGGAATTTTTTTGAGTGTGCTGAATTTCATCCCGATCTTCTTTTTCGAAAACAAAGTTTTCGTCTATCGGGATTGGTGGAATCTACTTTCAGGGACAACTGAACGCCCCGCTCCGACGGCCGCGAACGTCCAATCGATTGCTTCCTTACTGTGGTACTGGTTTGGCCCATTCTTAGGTGAAAATGGATTTAAAACAGTGATGGCGACACTGGGAGGCCTCTTCCTCGCGGTCACGGCATGGATTTCCAAAAAATCGAAGAGCATGGAGAGCGAGAATCGCATACTGATCGTTACACTTAGCTTCTCGATTTTATTTTCACCCTTGGCCTGGAAGCATTCTTACGTACAACTCCTTCCGCTCCTACTCATTTGGTTTGAAGAGCGCCGAATGAAACGACTTTGGCTCTTTTTAATTTTAACTTCCGTTTTACCTGCGGCGATTGGGATCTTTTCTAAAGAAGCGGCGGACCGGAGTTATCTCTTAGTTCTTGCGACTGCTTATTTTTCGATTCGTACTTTATTCGAAGGGGAAACAGTCCCGATTAGAGGTTTCCAATGGAGAAGTGGATCCGATACGAATCTTCTCTCGTGAGCGTATTTCCGATTCTCACAACTTCGGGTTTTGGATTGATTCCGATGTCGAAATTCACAGGACCGATCGGACTTCGGTAGTGGAATCCGAATCCGACCCCGTACTTTAATCGGCCGAAACTAAAGCTATCCACGTTTAAATTCAGCGCATCCACAAACGGACCCATTCGCATGGCACCCGAGAACGGGAAATCAAATTGTGCCCGATAGTTCACGTAGGAGGCATAACCGGCGAGGACTTCACTCGCCGTGGTAATCGACAATTCGCGATAGCCCCTCAGAGATCCTACCCCACCCAACGCAAACTGCTTAATCAGGGGCACACTATAGTGTTCGCTCTCCGTGCTTCCGGGCGCCACATTATCGGGCGCACGCGCGTAGTTGTAAACAAGACCTGACCTGAAGCTCAGAAAGAGGCTCATATCTTTCGGAAATGGAATGTAGCGATCATGGCGAAACTGAAATTTACCATAGGCAACTGGGAACGGATCTCGCTGCGAAAGGAACTCAGGGCGAGCAAGCTCGAAGCTTCCCGTCGTATAGGTGCCTTTTGAGGGTGCAAGCTGACTATCCCGTCGATCGAGGATGAGCGTTGCGATCAGAGCTCCGATGCGAAGAGTTCCTTGGTCGGAGGCTTTATCTAAAATGGCATTATACTGTTCCGTTCTCTCCAACGAGTACGTGAGCGCACCCGCGAGATTCCAGCGCGGAATAAGCATCCGCTGGAGCATCAGCTGCATGGCTAGGGTATTTGCGTCGAAGTTCTTGTACTGAGTGCGTTCATAAGTAAGCGACGGCCGGAAAGTGGTTTCGCCAAGAAGCGCCCACGGCCAAACATACGCTAGCTGCGTATTGAACTCGATAAAACAGTGATCATCGTTCGGATCTTGTGCCTTTTGGACATCGCTTGCACAGAAGTCAGAGCCGAAGCCTTTGAATCGTCGGTTGGCTGAACCCGTAAGAGAGAGCGTATGATTTCTTCCGAAAAGGTTCGAGTAGGCAACCTGACCGAAAACTCGGCCCCCAATATCGTTTCGAAGTCCAAAACCTCCTGCGAGCAGTCCCGGTGTACCTTCTTCAACCTGTACGCGTAAGATTTTCCCTTTCTTATCATCCGGATCATCAAACGCTTTAATGGAGACAGTAGAAAAAACTCCCAAACGTCTCAGGCGGACCTCGCTCTCAAACCACTTGGGCTCTTCCAGCACATCGCCCTCTTTGAGTCGTAGTTCTCGATGTATCACTTTAGCTTTCGTTTTTGACTGCCCTGAGATCTCAATGTGACTGACGTGATACTGAACACCCTCGCTAAGTTTCAGAGTGATGTCTGCGAGCCGATTATCGGACCCATAAACTACGAGGTCATTTTTACCTTCGTTCAAAATCTGAAAATCTAAATGACCATTCGCCCGATATTTAGCCTTCAGCGCCTCGAGTCCCTCACTTAAGGCATAAAGATTGAGCGGAGCATTTTCCTGAATTCCCAGCGTCTCCTTCACTTCGTTCACCGTGAAGAGCTTTAGATTCACGAATTCGATGTTCTGAACAAGAGTCTGTTCGCCCTCATAAAGAAAGACAGTGAGAACAACCTGATCGTTCCCACGAATGTACTCCTTGTTCACTGAAATAATTTTTGACGTCAGGTAGCCTTTCGAACGCATCCATTCAGCAACCAGATTTCCCGCGTTATCCACGTCCTTCGCAACATAATAACCACGCGCCAAGACGGAAGACGAAGCATTTTC
>CAYOJT010000208.1:0-1357 GCA_964404365.1 uncultured Bacteriovoracaceae bacterium | reverse complement strand
AATTGTTCTAAAAGGTCCTCGGAGCGGAACGCTACGTTTCCATCGAAACGAATCTGCTTAATTTGTACCCGACTTCCTTCTGAAATTTTGAAAGTGACGTGGCGTTGAGCATCTGCGGATTCAAAAGTGAATGTTTGAATCGACGCATGTTCGTAACCCAGCTTTCGGTACTCTTCCAAGATTCGATCTTGAATCCGTTGAATGTAATCCGCGCTGTAGCCGAGTAAGCGCTGCTCTTCGACCCAGACGTTGAGCTGTTGAGCTGTAAAAATTTGATTCCCTTGATAACCGAAGGTCACTCGCTCACCGAGCGAAACTTTTACGGTGAGCTGCACCCAAGAGGCGGCTTGCGGAGCTTTCCCATTAAACTGGCTTGGAACCCCCACCTTTTTTTCAGTCGCATCTTCTACCTTCGCGCCCATGTAATCGCGGGTTGAAAGGGAGTCTTGGAACGTGCGGTAACCGTTTGCGAGTTTCTCACGATCGAGCACATCTCCGACCGACACGCCGATTCGCGACTCCAAATACCTCAGTTTATCTCCGACTTTTGGGTCATCGTAGACCACGACGATTTCAGCAATTCTCGCCGGACTACCTTCAGAGATATTGATCTCGACGACGTTTTCTGACTTCCTACCGGGTCCCGCCGACCTTCGCACAAGATCAGAACGCACTTTCACTTCCTCGTAGCCGTGAGTGTGGTAGAGGTCGCGAATATTCGTTGCGGTTTGAATGATGCGCTTACGGTCGAGTTTATCACCCGGCGAAATTTCCAATATTTTCTCTATATCGGTTTGGGCAAATACCGTGACGCCGACCAAGGATATCTCATCGACTGTAATACCGGCAGGAGCGTCTTCGGTCGCATGCGCGCTTAACGAAATCATACCCGGAAGGGCGATTAAAAATGTTGCAGCGAAAAGCGCGATGGCGAGACTTTTGCCTTTTTTCATTTAAACCGTTTCTGTAACTTAATATCGACTCCGAGCGAGTTTCGTCGCGTTTCATCGGTGTTCGCACCTTCGAATGTATCCCAAACACCAATGACGGAAAGACCATTTGTGACCTTCACATCGATGTTCGCTTCACGCTGAATATTGGTCCCGACACCCACTGTACTTCCCACGCTAAATCCAACCCGCTTTCCGACCTGGCGGCGGATGACGATTTTCGGAGACGCTGCGTTATTTGGATCCGCTTGTTGTCGAGTAAAGATCGACTGGCCCGTTCGATCATCGACCGCTTCGTCGACCCCGATCTGAATACCCGTTTTATTTTGAACCTCACGATTGAAATCGAGCGAGTGGAGAACAAGCGATGCAGCCTCGCCCTGCTCGTACGCACTGCGATCGGTGTT
>CAYOJT010000207.1:5128-5614 GCA_964404365.1 uncultured Bacteriovoracaceae bacterium | reverse complement strand
GCCTAGCAAAATCCCAACGCCAATCGTCAGGAGAAGCGAAGACCCTGCACTCCAGCCCTTCTGCACATGAAACACAGCGAGGATCGCACCCAAGAACGCAACCATCGATCCGACCGATAGATCTACCTGACGAAGGATTAAGATAAAAACCATCCCCGACGCGAGAATCCCCGTGACTGACATTTGTCGAAAAAGGTTCGAGAGGTTTCGAGGTTGTAAGAAGGAGCCGTCGGTGAGCTTTGAAAAGATCACCCAAATCATAAAAAGTGCAAACCACATCGAGATGGCTTTTAAGCGTGATTTCATTTTGTCATCGTCCCCGTAGCGTAAGACATAAGCGTCTCGGGCTTTGTATTTAAATCATCGGTCTCAAATACGATCTTTCCTTCATTCATGACGAGCAGTCGGTCGCTTAGACCCATGACTTCAGGAAGTTCGGATGAAACAACAAGCACCGCCATCCCCTGGCCGGCCAGCTGTCGAATC
>CAYOJT010000207.1:0-5118 GCA_964404365.1 uncultured Bacteriovoracaceae bacterium | reverse complement strand
AGAGAATAAAACTCGGATCTCGCTCCGACATCGATTCCGCGCGTCGGCTCATCTAAAAAAAGAACGCGTGGCTTCGCAAGAAGCCACTTCGAGAGAACAACCTTCTGCTGATTTCCGCCGCTCAGGTTTTGAACGAACGTCACAAGCGAGGGCGACTTCAGCTTCAGTTGTTCCGAAATGTTTTTAATGCTCCAAAAACGTTTTTTCTTTAAAACCATTCCGAGCCGAGAAAAAACGCCTAAGCCAAGCGGCGTGAGGGCAGCATTATCTAAAACGGCTTGCTCAAGCATCAGACCTAAAGACTTTCGATCTTCGGTCACGAGTGCGATTCCAGCCTTTGCGGCATCGGCAGGAGACGATGGACTAAATTTTCGTCCCAGAAGAAGAATTTCACCCGTTTTTTGTTTCGGTCCAGCGCCAAAGAGCGTGAGAAGAAGCTCCGAACGCCCCGAACCCATCAGACCTGCAATGCCTAAAACTTCTCCACCGTAGAGTGAAAAGGAAACATCACTCACCCACGCGTTTGTTAGGCCTTTCACGACAAGCGCAGGCTCTGTGGAACGTGGATGCTTGATTTTATCGGGGTAAATATTCTTAAGCTCGCGCCCGACCATGAGGCGAATCACTTCAGCTTGGTTCGTCTTCGAAACTTCAAGCTCCGCAACTGAAGCTCCGTCTCGAAGGACCAGGATGCGATCACAAACCGAGAAAACTTCTTCAAGCTTATGCGAGATCATGAGGCAGGCGACGCCTGATTTCCTGAGATCTCGCAGCACATTCAGAAGACGATCCACTTCTTCGCCCGCGAGCGCCGAGGTCGGTTCATCGAGGATCAAAAACTTCGGCTTATTACTGAGAGCTTTCGCGATCTCAAGCAGCTGACGCTGACCAATACTCAGTTCAGACGCGGAGGTGGATGGCGCATGATTCAAACCCACGATCGAAAGGAGGCGCTTCGATTCCTCGCGCATGAATTTTCGATTTAAAATTCCGAAACGCGCACGCTCGTGGCCTAGAAAAATATTCTCGGAAAGCGAGAGCTCCGGAATGATCGTGAGCTCCTGATGAATGATCGAAATTCCATGCGACTCGCTCTCTTTCAGCGAATGAAAGCGGGCCGTTTCACCGTTTAATCGAATTTCGCCTTCGAATTTTCCGTAGGGAACGACTCCGCTCATGACCTTCATTAGAGTCGATTTACCGGCCCCGTTCTCTCCACAAATCGAAAGGATTTCACCCGAGCGTACACTTAACGAAACGCCATTTAGCGCGCGTACGCCCGGGTAATCCTTAACGATATTTTTTAATTCGAGGTGATGCACTTATTTCCCGTAAACAGCCGCCATCGGGTGAAAGCCATCCTTGATGATGGTTTCTTTCATATTCGCAGCATCCACCGCGATCGGTTTTAGGAGAACCGCTGGGATGTCTTTTTTCGATCCGTTTGGAACTGATTTATTGATCCCCTTCACCGCTGTTCCTTTCGCGAGCAAAATCGCGGAATCAACCGCGGTCGCTGCGAGTTGTTTAATCGGCTTATAAACCGTCATGGTCTGAGTGCCTTCAGCGATACGCTTACAAGCAGCCAAGTCGGCATCTTGTCCCGTCACAACCACTTTTCCTGCTAGGCCTTGTTGTTTCAAAGCGGAGATCACTCCGCCTGCAGTCCCGTCGTTTGGAGCAAGAACTGCGACGATCTGATTCTTATTCGCAGAGAGAGCGTTTTCAGTGTGCTTCAGAGCTTCAGAGGCTTGCCATTCTTTTGCCCATTGTTCGGCTACGATCTTGATGTCGCCCTTTTTGATCGCAGGATTCATCATTTCGAACTGACCATCACGAAGCATGGCCGCGTTTGGATCAGTCGGAGCGCCGCCGATCCAGATGTAATTTCCTTTAGGCGCTTTCTTCACAATGTACTCACCCTGAATGCGGCCCACTTGAATGTTATCGAACGAGACGTAGAGGTCGACGTCCGCGTTTTGAATGAGGCGATCGTAAGCGATCACTTTTTTCCCAGCCTTGTGAGCTGCAGTCACGATCGCGGCCGCCGTCACACCGTTATGCGGAACCACAATGAGAACATCCACGCCTTGAGTGAGGAGGTTTTCGGCTTGGCTGTTTTGGAGCATGTCGTTTCCGTTTGCGGATTGAACGAGTACTTCAGCGCCGACTTCCTTTGCGTGCGCGACGATGAGGTCGCGGTCTTTTTGCCATCGCTCTTCTTTCAAAGTGTCCATGAGAAGACCGATTTTTACGGGAGCGGCCTGAGCCTGAAGGGTGAAGCCAAGGAGAGCAAAAAGGACGAGAATGGAGCGCAAGCGCATGGGAATTTCCTCTGTAGATTTATATGGATACGGGTAGTGAGGAAATCCCATAGGAACAAGGGCTTACGCAAGAAAAAAGGTCCACTTTTCGAGCCTGAAATGGCCGAAAAATCGCAAATCTAATGCTTTAAAAGGCGGATGAAACGCTCCCAGTTATGACACGGGGAACCAAAGAACCTATTTCTGAACTAGGCTCGAAATTTTCTTCTGAACTTTCGCTACGAGCGCCTTCGGAAGTGGCGAATAGAGGAGCGGTTCCGCAGCCTTTTGTCCGTCCGTTACAGCCCATTTTAAGAACTGAACGAACTTCGCTGACTTCTCTTTCGGCATCGTGGCCGGAACGAGAAAGTAGGTAAATGCGCTGATCGGGTACGCTTCTTTTCCGGAGGCATCCGTAATTGAAACCCGAAAGTCTTCTGGAATAGTTTTCAAACTTCCAGCCGCAGCCGCCGTAACTGAACTCATGCTCGGTAAGACGAAGGCACCGCTTTTATTTTTGAGTGCTGCGTAGGCGAGTCCATTTTTTTCTGCGTACAAGAGTTCGATGTATCCGATCGCGCCTGGAGTTTGTTTAATGACTCCGGTTACGCCTTCATTTCCTTTACCGCCAAGACCCGTGGGCCAAGAAACTGCGGTGCCACTCCCTACTTTTTCCTTCCACGCAGGACTCACTTTCGAGAGGTATTCCGTGAAAACCGCTGTTGTCCCACTTCCGTCAGAGCGACGAACTGCCATGATCGAAGTGTCTGGGAGTTTGATCGCAGGATTCAGAGCGGTAATCGCGCTGTCATTCCATTTCGTAATTTTCCCAAGATAAATATTCGCAACGACATCCGAAGTGAGCTTCAGTCCCTTCTCAATTCCTGGAAGATTGTAACAAAGTACAACCGCTCCAAGCACTGTTGGAATATGGACGACGGTACCACCCGATTGTTTGAGCTGTTCATCGCTCATGGGAGCGTCGCTTGCTCCAAAATCGATCGTTTTTTCTTGAAGCTGTCGAATCCCTGCACCACTCCCAATCGACTGGTAATCGATCTGAACCGTAGAGTCGACTTGGTGGTAATCCGAGAACCATTTCGAATAGAGAGGATAGGGAAACGTCGCACCCGCTCCTGTAATGTGGACGGATTCGGCTTGAGCAGAGCTAATGAAAAGAGCTGCGATGAAAATAAGCGGGATTCGTATCAGGTTCATAAATTTGCCCTCAATATTTCTTATCACTTCACTAAAGCAGAATTTCCGATTCCAAGTGTTAGGATAGGGTCAGGAGCGCTGCCGCACTGTCTCACACCTCGTTCACTTCTTTATGCTCCTCGATCCATTTTGCGTAGGCTTTCGCGCCATACGTTAGCTTCCGCTCCAAAGTTTCATAGTTTACTCGGAACAATCCAAAACGTGGCGCAAATCCTTTTAGCGATTCAAAATTGTCCATCAACGTCCAGTAATAATAACCGCGAATATCCACTCCTCGCTTTTGCTCTCGCTCTAACTGCTAAAGATGAATTCGAAGCCACTCCGTTCCCCAGGTAGAATCAGGGATTCGTGAGGTGAAGATCAGGGTTCGGTTAGCGCAGACGCTGAACGGCTCTGAATCTTCTTCATTTCAGCTCAGTTCTGGTCCACGATAGGCTGCATGAAACCCGAAACACTTTTCTTACCCGTATGCGCTCAAGCAATGCTCACGCTCGCTGTTTGGGTCTGGATGTACTACACACGACTTACGACCCTATCGAAGAGTGGGGCAGACCCTCAGGAACTCGAGAACGAAGTGCGTGCACAAGAGATCTTAAAAGGCGTTGTCCACCCATCCGATAACTTTGAAAACTTGTTCGAATTGCCGGTTCTCTTTTTCGCGGGAGTTTTTGTGGTTCACGCGAATGGACTTTCCGACTCCCTCTACTTGAATCTCGCCTGGGCATTTGTAGCCTTTCGCGCACTTCATAGCCTCATTCACTGCAGCTATAATAAGATCGTCCATCGCTTTGCGGCCTACCTTTTCTCGTCCATTGCGCTTTGGGCGATTTGGATCCGCCTCACGGTACAACTGCTCGGAACAAACGGATGAGTTTTTTCGCAGTCGTTCTCACGCTCTTCGGATTTGTATTTTATAGCCTTTATGCACGCCTTGTTGCGCCCCTCTACGACCATCGGGCGGTATTCTACGGATTACTGGGATTGGGAGTTGTCCTAGTCGGCTCTATCCTTTGGTGGTTCTTCATCTACATTCAATCCCGCGGAACACAAGTTAAACCCTATGAGAGATTTTTAGAGAAGCTAACTCACCTCTCAATGGCATACATCAGTCAGCTCATCTTCCTAACCGTACTCAAAGATCTTCTGATCGTTCTTTCCTACATTTTCCCGATCCACTCGCCCTTTATCCACAGCCCTGAATCAACGTACGTGATTCTTGGAGTTGCACTCCTCCTCCTTGTAGCCGGAATGATCCAGGCGTTTCGCGCACCCGCAGTTAAATGCGTGAAGCTCACCGATTCGCGGATTAAAAATCTTCGTATTGTCCAGATCAGCGATCTCCATATTGGTTCGTGGATCGGTAAAAAGTATGTCGAAAAATTAGTGCAAGCGATTCGAGAACTCGGCGAGATCGATCTGCTCATTTTCACCGGAGACATCGGCGATGGAGACGCCGTCGAGTTCGAAAGTGCACTAGAACCCTTTAAGAACTTGAAAGCGCGGCTCGGAAAATTTTCAGTTACGGGAAATCATGAAGGCTATTGGAACGAAGACGCCTGGAATGAAAATTTGAAAAAGCAGGGTTTCCAAATTCTCA
>CAYOJT010000206.1:0-5697 GCA_964404365.1 uncultured Bacteriovoracaceae bacterium | reverse complement strand
TCGCGAAGAGCGAAAAAATTACGCAGGAAATCGCTAGAATCAGTTTCATGAAGGGTCCTTTCAAGACGTAAGAGTGTGAAAGGACTTCGGTATCGAACGACCGCGAGCGCAATCAAGCGATATCCTCTATGGAACACTAACTGAATCTAAATAACGCGGCGCTTAATGACCGTCTGGCATATCAAACGGAAGAAAGGGGGACTCCATCTGATCGTGGACCATCTTCTGAGCAACGTTCTCGGTCGCAATTCGAAGGCGCGTATTGAGCTGAGAATTCAATGCCCAAAGCAGCTTCACCGCGATTGCAGATTCACTTCGAAGCATGCTCATTAGGTCCTTCCGATGAAGGGTGATGGCCTTCGTTTCTTCGAGCGCCCGAATCGTTGCGGAACGAGGGGCATTATCAAAAATACCCATCTCTCCGAAGACATCGCCTCGGTTCCGAACCGCAACCTTTGAATCGGCTTTCAAAACTTCCGCACTTCCGTGAACGATAATGAACATCTCATCACTCGAATCACCTTCTTGAACGACCACATCACCCTTTTTGAAGCTTCGAAGTTCAGCAATCGACAGCAGACGCATGAGCTCCGGGTAACCCATGTACTTGAAGATCGGAATCTTACCCATGATCTCCGCTTTTCTGAAAACGTCGATCACGTCATTTTTCGCTTCTTTTGCTTCGTCAATTTTAACAGCGATTCCAGTGATATTGTCCCGACCGCCGCGCTCTTTTGCGAGCTTCACTAAATGTTCGGGAAGTTTTTGTACGTCGACTGCGAACTGATTTCGCATATCGGCCTTATCGAAATAACCATAGAGACCGTCGGTACAAAGCAAGAACGTATCACCACTCATGAGTTCGACTTGAAGCGTATCGACTTGAATCGTGAGGCCTAAGCCCACGGCTCGTGTGAGCGCCTGAGCTTGAGGAGATTTAGCGGCATCTTCAGCGCTTAAGATACCTTTTTTGATCATCTCCAGAGCGAACTTGTGGTCTTCAGTCAATTGGTGAACTTGGCCGCCCCGATAGAGATAAGCGCGAGAATCACCGACGTGTCCGATCACCACATAGTCACCTAGCGTGATTGCCGCAACACAGGTGGTCGCCATCCCCTTCTTTACAGGGTCATCATTTCCAGTTTTGTAGATGGTTTCGTTTGCGACTTGTATTCCCTTCTGAAGCAGACCCGCCACAATCGCACGATTTTTAAGCGAACGATCGGTAGAATATTTTTGAAGGAAGGCTCGCCCCTCATGGACGACGTGCCGAATAGCGCGCGCGCATTTTTCTGCGGCTTCACCGCCGGCAGCTAAACTTCCCACTCCGTCACAAACGATCGCGAGTCCGAGTTCTTCATCCATCAAATAGAAATCATCGTTTTTCGTGCGTGTCTTACCCGGATCGGAGTGACCATAGAGCGTAGCTTTCATATCTCTCTATACTATGGGTTGATCGCATAGCACGCGAGAGACAATTCTTTGACGCATCTCAAGTTGTGTTTCCGAGGTCCCTCGACTACGCTTTTCATGGCCATGATCCAGGTCGATTCACTCAGAAAATCCTTCAAAATTCATAAAAAAGCTGCGGGCCTTAAAGGCTCATTCAAATCCCTTTTCAAGCGCGATTGGCAAGAAGTTCACGCACTCAAAGGAGTCTCGCTCACTGTGGAGCCCGGAGAAATCGTAGGCCTTGTCGGAGCAAACGGTGCTGGGAAAACAACTCTCGTGAAAATCCTAGCGGGGATTGTTCACCCAACCGGCGGACGGGCAAATATCCTTGGTCACACTCCTTGGGAGCGCTCAAACGATTTCAGACGCCAGATCGCATTGATCATGGGTCAAAAAGCTCAACTCTGGTGGGACTTACCGGCGGAGGATTGTTTCCTCTTACTCCGTGAGATCTATCAGATACCGAAAAAGCGCTACGAAGAATCGCTCAATCACTTGGTCGATGTGCTCGGTGTTCGATCCCAACTCAATACTCAAATTCGTCGCCTGAGTCTCGGCGAACGAATGAAGATGGAGCTCATCGCCGCGCTCCTTCACGATCCGAAAGTCGTTTTTCTCGACGAACCGACTATCGGGCTCGACCTCATGGCTCAAAAGGCAATCCGAGATTTTATCTTAAAATACAGTCAGGAAAAAAAACCTGCGATGATCCTCACCTCCCATTACATGGAAGACATCGAAAAGCTCTGTAAGCGCATCATCATCATCCGCGAGGGTGAGTTCGTCTACGACGGACCTCTCTCTAAAATCACATCGAAATACGCAAAACATAAACTCGTGACTGCGAAACTTGACCCTGAGAAAAGCTCAGGCCCGATTCAGTTTCCAAATCAGCTCGGTGAGGTCGTCATCCAAGATGCAACTCAGATTAAGGTGAAAGTGGATCGTGACCGAATCCCTGAGGCAGCCTCCCTACTCCTTCAGGGTGGCGCGGTTGCTGATCTTCTCATTGAAGAAGTGGGCATTTCCGAAATCATTGAATCGCTTCTTCGCGAGGTTAAAAAACAGTGAACGGATTTTTTGAATCCCTCGCTTGGGTTCCACATGTCTTTTCAATCGAGATCCGAAAGCTCCTTTCCTACCGGGTGGCGTTCTGGGTTCGTTACGTCATTGGAACACTCACAGAAATTGTGGTCGCCTATTTCCTTTGGTCTTCGCTCTTTCGCCAGACAGGCTCCACAACCATGGGCGGCTTCACGTTTCATGGAATCATCTTTTATTACGTGTTTTCTGGATTAGTTGGTCGCATGATTCAAACCGCCGATCAGGGCGGAATCTCATCCGACATTTACGAAGGCGGTTTGACTCGGTATTTGCTCTACCCACTTTCTTTTCTTCAATACAAGTACGTGAGCTTCATCGGCCAACAAACGACGATGATTCTTCAAATTTTCTTGGGTTTCGGTATCGCGGTATTGATCTGGGGAATTCCTGCTGATCAGACCATTACGCTGGGGAGCATATTCGCAGGTATTGGAACCGCGATCCTGGCAGGTTCGCTCATGTTTCTGATTAATGCTTGTTTAGAGCTCGTCGCTTTTTGGCAGGATACGGTTTGGAATCTAATGGCGATGCTCCGTTTTATCAGTAATCTGATGGGCGGCCTCCATATCCCGCTCGTCTTCTTTCCACTTTGGGGTCAGACCGCTGTTCGATTTACTCCGTTTCCACTCATTTATTCTTTTCCGATTCGAACTTTCCTAGGACAAATCGGTCCGACCGAATGGCTACATGAAGCTGGACTACTCCTGTGCTGGATTTTGGGATTCGTCGGAGTACTCGCTTGGATTTGGAAACGCGGAACGAAGATTTATTCCGGAGTGGGGGTCTGAGATGAATCTACTCAAAGGACTCGTACGCTACATCCGACTCTACGGTCATTTCGTAGCGTTTTCGATCGGGAAGGCATTTGAGTTTCGATTCGACTTTTACATGCGGATCATTATGGATCTCGCCTACTATGCCGTCGCGATTGCGTTCTACAAAATCATCTACCTTCACACACCGAACCTGGGTGGGTGGAGCGAAAGCCAAATGATGATTTTTGTCGCGGGATACCTGATTGTCGACGCGCTCAATATGACAATCTTCACGAATAATATGTGGATCCTGCCCCAGCTGATTAATAAGGGTGATCTCGACTATTATCTCGTTCGACCAGTCTCCTCACTCTTTTTTGTGAGTCTCCGAGATTTCGCTGCTAACTCGTTCGTTAACCTGCTCTTCGCTCTCGGTATTCTGGGATGGGCAATCGCAAATTATCATCCGTTTCCAGGAATGGGATCGATCCTACTCTATTTGCTTTTTCTTCTGAACGGGACCGTGATTTTTTACACGCTGAACACCATGGCAAATCTCCTGACCTTCTGGACTCACTCCCCTCGAGGATTTGGTGAGATCATTTGGTCTTTAAACAAATTCGGGGAACGACCCGATGCGATCTTTCGCGGATGGCTGAGAAAAGTCCTGGTCTTTGTACTTCCCTTCGCCGTGATTGCGTCCTTTCCAGCTCGGATCCTCCTCGATGGATTCGATTGGAAGATCGTCCTCCATATGTTCGGGATTTCCGCGCTCTTTCTGGGGCTCCTCAATATCGTCTGGCGCCTTGGACTCCGGAGCTATAGTTCCGCCTCTTCCTGATTTTTAGGTCGGATCGATCAAAATCTATTCTAAATTATTCAAAAGAATTCTTTTAAACCATGAACTTAAATCCCCACCGTGTCAGGCACGACACAATTTCTTGAGGGAGTGATTTTTTATAACCTGTACTCAGGACGCAAGATTTTTACTCGGGGGATAAAACAATGAAACTCAAAAAAATTAGACTCAGCATGAACTTCAACACGATCATGGGACTCTCGATTTTGTGCTTGATCAGCATGATGGCGATCCACTGAGAGAGCGCTTCAAAATTTTTGGTACAGGCTATCTCAGCAGGTCAATCGATCCTCCTGAGGTAAACGAAAAGGCCCCGAACTCAAATGAGTCCGGGGCCTTCGTCATTTTTAAACACAGCTTTTAGAGAATCGAGGCGCTGATAACGGTCGCGAATGCCGTATTCTTCCAGCTCAGCTTCTCAGTCGTGTACATCTGAAGAAATGGATTCACCATGATCTTCTTCGTGATGTTCCAAATGAAACCTGGCTCGAGATCGCTCGATACTTTGTTGAAATACAGGGAGTCTTGATTTCCAACGAAGTGGTTCCACTCATTTGCGTAACCGACGTTAAAAGAGAAACGATCAGAAAGTGCGTAGTTCACGTAAGGATTAGCATAGAGTTTGAAGGTTTTTCCGCGAATCACGCCAGCGTAGTATTTTGCTTCAGTCCACGCACCCAAAGTGATCGAGGTTTTTGGAACCATGTAACGGAACGACGGAGTCGTCTTCACTGCATAGCTCATTTTACGCAGTCTTGAGTCGAGGTTGCTAGCTTCCTGAAGAATAAGATTACCCGACATATTGAACTGCTTCGTGCGAAGGAGGTGGCTGTTCGAAACTTTCACACCCACATCACCGAGCGAGAAGTCGCCGCCGACTACTGGGAAATAGAAAAATGGAACGACGATTCCTGCCGTCACATCGCTTGAAATGCGATAACCGAGACCGGCCTCGCTATCGAAGTTTTGTTGCATGGTCTTTGGACCGGTGTGGCCGTAGATATCCACAGTGCGAGGACTGCCGAGATCCTGCGTCGATGGACCGTGGTAGGTCCCGAAATAGGAGAGATAAACTTTTTCGAGAACGCTTTTCTTCTCGCTCGTCGGTGCGGTCGAAATGCTTGTGCCGGTTGAAGGCGCGACTGCAGAAACTGCGGCACCCGCGGATTTCACTTCCGATGCGCTTCCGGTCTCAGCTGCGAAAACGGATCCGGACAAGATGTATGCGCTAACAATCAGGAACGATAAGGACTTCATAAATTCCCCCTCAGGAATAGCGGAACCAGATTCGATTGAACGTGGCCCTTGTTATGTTTTCTTCGTGAGGGGGTCAATCAGCGTTTTGTTAGGCTTTTTTAGGGAGAAGGGATCTAAATAAAAAGGCCCCGTGCATTTCTGCACAGAGCCTATTTAATGGCTGGCCAAAATGGACGAGTTTAGAACCTTTTGTCGTAGTCTATCTGCCTAAGGTTGCCGGGTTAAAGTACTCTCGGACCTTTTCTTAAGATACCGAAGGCAGCAACCAAG